>DNGE01000037.1:0-2101 GCA_003486705.1 Bacillota bacterium | reverse complement strand
TATAAATCTTCTTCCATTGAGGGAATAAACTGATACATTGAAAATTCAATTAGATAAGTGCCATCTCCATTATCAAAAACGCGATCAACTTGTGAGACTGTATCTAAACTATATCCTCTCGCGTTTTCAGTTTTATATAAGATACCGTCTTTTTCAAACCAATCGCCTACTTCAACTGTAGGCAATTCATAATCAAAAAACTGTTGAATTTTTTCATTCATTAATTGCTTATTGTACGTGTTGTAATACGTTTCATCTAACACTTCACTTCCAATCGCATCGCGTTCATGAAAAATAAACTGCCAAAATCCAAGATTTAATAACTCTTCTATTTCTATATCCTTATTATATGTTTCAAAACGAATTGAACTTAATTCACTTAAATAAGTATTCACTTCTGTTAATTTATCATTTGTTAAGGTTGAGGTAATGTCCTCCTTTTTAACTTCAAGTTCTTGATTTTCAGTTGGTATCTCAACTACATCGTTAGACTCTGTCTTATTTTCACATGCCACTAATCCAAAAAACAGCATGGTTAAACTTAATATTAGGTATTTTTTCTTCATGTAAAGCCCTCCAATTATTACCTTCCACCACATCATAACACAGCATTAAAAAAATGATAAGAAAATTCCTTATCATTTTACATCTTTCGATTATTTACTTTAACACCTAACGTTTCAATTCGTCGATCATCTAATTTTAATATTTTAAAAACAACATCATCAATTTCAATTTCAACATCATCTTCTTCTGTCGGGACTGTGCCTAGATGTTCTAAAAACAGCCCACCTACAGTATCAGCAGTGTCTGAGCGTAAATCTAAGTTTAATGCTTCGTTTAAATCATCAATAGAAAGCAATCCACAAACCATGTATTCATTTAAACTTATTTCTTGAATAGCCGGCTCTTCTTCATCATACTCATCTAATATTTCACCCATGACCTCTTCAATTAAATCTTCTAGCGTAACAAGACCTGAGAATCCCCCATATTCGTCAATTAAGATTGCAATATGATTTTTCGTCGCCTGTAATTCTTTAAACACATCATCAATGTTATTACTTTCAGGTATAAAACAAGGATCTCGTAAAATAGAGCGAATATTAACCTGTTCAAAACCAAATTGCACCGCTTGTGCAAACAAGTCTTTCATATAAAGAATCCCAATAATATTATCAATATCGTCCTCATAGACGGGAATACGTGAAAAATTCTCTTCTAAAATAAGCGGTAATAATTCATTTAATCCATCTTCTATATTAATTAAAAAAGTCTCCGTTCTCGGTGTCATAATTTCTTTCGCTATCGTATCATCAAATCCAATAATGCCATGAATCATTTCCCGTTCTGTTTCATTTATTACACCATGCTCTTCACCAATTTCAACAAGACTTTTAATTTCTTCACGTGATACTTTTTCTTCGATTCCATCTTCTTTAAAACCGATTAACTTTAATATCAGATTTGTTGTTGTTGATAATAACCAAACAAATGGTGCGGTTATCTTTGATACCCAAATAACCGGTCCTACAACAAATAATGCAACTTTTTCTGCATATAATAACGCAATTCGTTTTGGAATGAGTTCACCAAAAATAAGCGTTAAATAAGAAATCAAAATGGTCATGACAACAATGGCAATCTCTTGACTAAATGGAATTTGAAAACTTAATAAATAGTTTCCAAGTATCGAAGAAATTGAAGTTGCGGCTGAGGCTGAAGCAAAGAATCCCGCAAACGTAATCCCAACTTGAATGGTAGCCAAAAATGAACTTGGCTCTTTTAATAAGTTCTGAAGTAATTTTGCTCGTTTATTTCCATCTTCAACAAGCAAGCCAAGCTTTGTCTTATTAATTGAGACAATCGCCATTTCCGCTGAAGCAAAAAAAGCATTTATCATAATTAGGATTACAATTAATATAAAACTCCCACTGGGGTTTCCATCCATCCCAGTATTCCCCCTTTAATATTTAATCTGAATTAATATATTATATGAACGTTCTATCAAAACATTCTATATGATTTTGACAAAATTAAATCAAATTCGACGAGTATTGAAGGGTATCACCTTGCTAACCTAATGATAATTTTAAAAAAG
>DNGE01000126.1:33338-47049 GCA_003486705.1 Bacillota bacterium | reverse complement strand
GGGAAGAATGATGGACGTAAACGAATCTCACGATCACTACCGAACATTTTGCGAGCAAGCTCAAGTAATGTTCCTTTTAAGTCTGCCATTGTAATATCTGTATCAATCACTAATCCTTCAATTTGCGTAAATTGATGTGAATGTGTGGCATCGTCATCATCACGGCGATACACTTTACCAGGACAAATAATTTTAATAGGTCCTACACCTTTAGCTGCTTCTAAAACGCGAGCTTGTACAGGTGATGTATGCGTACGAAGTAATGACTCTTCTGTAATGTAGAATGAATCTTGCATATCACGAGCCGGATGTCCTTTTGGTAAGTTTAATAACTCGAAGTTATAATGATCAAGTTCAACTTCAGGCCCCTCTTCTACTGTATAGCCCATACCAATAAATAACTCTTCTAATTCTTGCGTTACAGCATGTAATGGATGTGTTGTTCCCATTTTGTGAACACGCCCTGGTAACGTCACATCAATTGTTTCATTTTCTAATTGCTTACGAATTGCAGCTTCTTCTAATTCAGCACGTTTTGTTTCAATTGCATCTGTAATTGCATTCTTCACTTCATTTGACACGACTCCAGCACTTTTTCTTTCATCCGGTGTCATATCTTTCATGTTTTTCATCACTTCTTGGATTGGACCTTTTTTCCCAAGATATTTAACACGAAGATCATTTAAATCTTTTAATTCTGAAGTTTTTGCGACTTCATTTAATGCTTCAATTTGAACTTCTTTTAATCGATTTAACATCTTAATTCCTCCATTCACTTTTGGCAATAAAAAAAAAACGTCCTCATAAAGGACGTTTTAACACGCGGTACCACCTTTTTTGCCAATGACGAATCATTGACCACTCAAACAATTAACGGATGTCTCCGGGTGTGATTAGCACCACTCATGAGGTGAATTCATAACGTCCGCTATAAGAATGTTTCCAGTCAAGACATTCTCTCCCTTAATAGCTTCCTATTTATTACTACTCCTCAGTCAGCGTTTTTTTTATTTACTTCTATTATATACATATCCTATCAATTTTTGCAACATTTCGAACTTCAGTAAGTGTTTACAATTCTATTACAAAACACAGTAAGGATCTTTAGTCATCGTTGAAGCTTTTGCAATTTCAGCTGTTGCTTGACTTGCAAAAGCTTCATTAATTAACGATGCCACATGTTGTTTCATTACCACTTCAGCATAGTGACCAATATCTAAAACATTTAATCCAATATCTAATGCGTCACACGCATCATGATAACCTAAATCTCCTGTTACAAAAAGATCAGCTTTTTGTGATTTAGCACTGTGGATGTATGACCCACCACTACCACCAATGACAGCGACTGTTTTTATCTTTTTATCTAGTTTCCCAACAAAGCGAACATGACTTAAGTTAAATTGTTTTTTAATGTATTCAATATAATCAGTTACCAACATCGTTTCAGACAACGTCCCAATACGTCCAAGTCCGTATTGAGCATCCGGCATGGTTACATCTAACGAATAAACATCATATGCCATTTCTTCGTATGGATGGACACCTTTAACCATCGCAATAACTTGATGAACCAAGCTACTTTGCACAACTGCTTCAACCTTTACTTCTTCTACTGATTCTAGCTCTAAAACATGACCTAAGTATGGTTGACTTCCAGGTAAGGGCATAAAACTACCTGTTCCCTGCGATTCAAATATACAATGAGAATATTGTCCTATTTGGCCTGCACCAGCATTTCCTAAAGCTTCTTTTACAACCTCAGCATGTGTTAGTGGGACATAGATAGCCACTTTACTATAGGCTTCACGTTTCGTCGCCACAAGGGGGCGTGTTCCGTTTAAATTTAATAAGTCTGCCATTAAATCATTCATACCATTTTTACCAATATCATAATTTGTATGCATAGAGTAAATACAAATATCGTGTTTTAAACAATACTCTATTATTTTCCCTTTTGGTGTATTTGTATTAATTTGACTTAGTGGTCTATAAATAAACGGATGATGTGCGACAATTAAATTAGCACCAAATTTAATCGCCTCTTCTACAACCTCTAAAGTCACGTCTAATGTCACAAGTACAGATGTTAATTGACGATTACTATTGCCAACATGCAATCCGATTGGATCCTTATCATAAGCCAGATGTTTCGGATATAAAACTTCAAGATGCTTGATAACTTGACTAATTGTTATCGACATTTCAACACCTCCTCTAACAAAGCTTGCCTGTTCTTTAAAGTTGTAATTCGTTCGTGACCCGCAGGTAATTGATTGATAATTTCATTATTTTTATGATATTCTTTTTGCCATTTCGATTGAAAAACATCGCTAAACTGTTCTTTTAAAATCGGACCAAACTCAAGATCTAAGGTCTGATAGTTTAACGTTTTGTCTGTTGGATTAGCTACAATGATTTCGTAATATTTCCCATCCTCTAACAAAATTTTTTCATCTGAAATTTCAAAAGAGTTTGAGGCTAACCAACCACGCAATAAATTTGCATCAATGTTTGGCTGTAGAACGAGTCGTTTAAATGACTTCGTTAACGCAACATTATCATCTAAAATGGATAAAATGAGTTTTCCACCCATCCCAGCAATAACAACAGCTTCTACTTCATTAGGTTTTAGAATTGACAATCCGCCACCTAATCTTGTTTCAATTTTTTCTGCTAAATCATAACGACGAATTTGTTGTTTAGCTGCCTCTAATGGACCTACTCCAATATCTGCAGCAATAGCATTATCCAGAACATGAGTAAGGATACCTGCACAAGGCAAGTATCCATGGTCTGTTCCTATATCAGCTAACGTCTTATATGGTTTAACAGCTTCTAAACATAAAGATAATCGTTTTGAAAGTGTTACGTTCATATGACAACATCCTATTCTTCCATGAAGTCTTTTAATCGACGACTACGTGATGGATGGCGTAATTTTCTTAAGGCTTTTGCTTCAATCTGACGAATACGCTCACGCGTAACACCAAATTCTTTTCCTACTTCTTCTAATGTACGCGTACGTCCATCTTCAAGCCCAAAACGTAGACGTAAAACTCGTTCTTCACGGTCTGTTAACGTTTCTAATACATCATCTAATTCTTTTTTCAGCATTTCATTAGATGCGAATTCAGAAGGTGATAAGGCATCAGCATCTGGAATGAAATCTCCTAAATGTGAATCATCCTCTTCTCCAACTGGAGACTCTAAAGAAACAGGTTCTTGAGAGATTTTTAAAATTTCACGTACTTTTTCAGGACTAATTCCCATTTTTTCAGAAATTTCTTCTGGTAATGGTTCACGACCTAATTCTTGTACTAATTGACGTTGAATACGCACTAATTTATTAATCGTTTCCACCATATGTACTGGAATACGAATGGTACGAGCTTGGTCAGCAATCGCACGTGTGATCGCTTGGCGAATCCACCACGTTGCATATGTACTAAATTTGAATCCTTTACGGTAGTCAAATTTTTCAACGGCTTTGATTAATCCCATGTTACCTTCTTGGATTAAATCTAAGAATAGCATTCCACGTCCCACATGACGTTTTGCAATACTTACAACCAGACGTAAGTTAGCTTCTACTAGACGTTTTTTTGCATATTCACCTTGATCGATAACTTGAATTGCTTCACCATTTGATAAATCAGTAACACCAACTAAGAATTGGTTACCGCCATCTGCTTCTCCACCATCGTTAATTAAATTGTCGATACGCTCTAATAATTCTTGTGGAATCTGTTCCCCTTTACGTTGTAAATCTTGAATTTCTTGAGCAATATCTCCACGTTCAATTTTCTTAGCAAAGTCAATTTCTTCTTGGCTTGATAATAACTCAACACGCCCAATTTCTTTTAAGTACATACGAACTGGGTCATTGATTTTGAATTGAGAAGAAAACTCTAATTCATCAAATTTTTCCTCTAAATCTACTTCTTCTTCAGGATTAAAATCAGCTGGAATGTTATCTTCCTCTTCTTCTTCCTCAAAGTCAGGTAATAAGACCGTCGCTTCACCATCTTTTTCCTCTAAAACTTCTACACCTTTTTCGGCTTTAACAACTTTTTCAGCTTTTGCAGGTTTTTCAGCTTTTGTTGCTTTTTCTTCTTTTGCTTTAGGTGCCGCTTTTTGAGTTTTTTCAACAGCTGCTGCTTGAACAATATTAATTCCTTCAGAATCATATAAATCTAAAAATGAACTAATCATCTCTGGATCTAGCTGAATGCTTTCAAAATTATTGTTGATTTCATCGTATGTTAAATAACCACGTTTTTTTCCTAATTGAATTAGTTGGTCATTTATTTCTAATATTTTCTTTTCGTCAAGTACCGGATTTGACATATAACCACTCCTTTTTACTTACCAAATTGTTGCTTTAACTTATTAACTTTACCTAACAATTCCAATTTTATTGCATCATTTGTTGTTCCTCTAATTTCTTTTATTAGATTATCCAACTGAATTTTATACACATACTCCTTTATAACAGCAATCAAGTCATCAATTATTTTATAATCAGTTAAAGGAGGTAAAGATTCACACTGAAACAAAATATCCGTGATCGGTCTTATCAAATCCTCATCAATCCAATTTAAAAGAAATTGAATGTCCATCTTTTCGTTACTTGAATAATAATCCAATATATATAAAGCAATATTACGTCGCACTGGATCATTTAAATATCCGTTAAGTTCTTTTTCCACCTTAAGAGCCACTTGTCGATCTTTTAACATGTAATGAATTAGCATCTTCTCAGAACGATCATATTTAGTATCTCTCAAAACTTTATTTTGAATTTGAATATTTGCATTTTTATTTTTGTTAATATTGGAATTTTTATACACTTGACTTTTACCATTAAAGAATTGTGTATGTAAACTCTCATATTCAATTGCAATATCTTGCGACAGTTTCTTTAAGGTTAACTCTTTTAACGTTGTTGTTGGGAACGTCTCAATTAACTTAAAGATCTGGTTTTTTAATTCTTCACGGTGACTGACATATTCCAAATTAAATTGTTTCTTGAAATATAAATATTGAAAATCTGCCGCGGGAATCGCATAGTCAACTAATTTAGCAAATGCCTCATGACCATACTTCTTGATATATTCATCGGGGTCCATCTTATGCGGAAGATCAATAACTGTAATCGTGAAATTATGTTGCATAAGCGTTGGAATTGCTTTATTTGCTGCAGCAATCCCTGCTTTATCTCCATCAAAACAAATAACCACTTGGTTTGTTAGACGCCTCAATTCCTGGCAATGATCTTCTGTAAACGCCGTTCCCATTGTGGCAACTGATTCAGAAAACCCTGCTTCTACAGCTGAGATAACATCTAAAAACCCTTCAAACAATAGCACTCTGTTTTGACGACGGATAGCAAGTTTTGCAGCGTGCAAATTATAAATTAGTTTTCCTTTTTGAAACAAGGGTGTTTCGGGAGAATTGACATATTTTCCGAGATTCGCATGTTCTTCATGATAAATCCTTCCGCTAAATCCGACAACCTTCCCCATTTTATCATGTATTGGGAACATGATACGATTTTTAAATCGATCATAAAACTGTCCTTTGTGTTCATTCAACAAGCCAATTTTCATTGCTTGGTCTAAAGAATAGTTATTATGTGTTAAAGTTTTTGATAAAGCATCATTATGCGTTGGAGCCAAACCAATTTCAAATCGTTCAATGGTTTCGTTCGTCATCCCACGCTCATTCAAATATGATAAAGCTTCTTTACCCTCTTTAGTATGATTTAAATAATAGTGGTAAAACCCTTTTGTAAAATCTAAGAGTTGATATTCACCACTTAATTTGGATTCCAATTCATCGTTTTGATTTGAAATACTCAGATTCGTTTCAATTCCTGCGCGCTTTACAAGTTTCATAATCGTTTGCGGGTACGTTAGCCCCTCGAGTTGAGAAACGAATGAAACAACATTTCCACCTTCTCCACAACCGAAACACTTGTAAATCCCCTTGTCAGGTGAAACAACAAAAGAAGGGGTATTTTCACCATGAAACGGACATAAACCTTTATAATTTCTTCCGGCTTTTGTTAATTGCATATATTCACTAATCACTTCAACGATATCATTTCTTTTTACGACTTCATCAAATAGCTCTTTAGGAATTTTACCTCTCATGATGATCCCTCCCCCTTTCGTCCTTCTGTTTTATATTGATTAAAATTGTACTTTTGATGTTAAATATTGTACTAATTCAGAAATTTCAACACGCTCTTGTTCCATTGTGTCACGGTGACGAACTGTTACTTTTTTATCTTCTAATGAATCATAGTCAAATGTTACACAGAAAGGTGTTCCAATAGCATCTTGACGACGGTAACGTTTACCGATTGTTCCCGCTTCATCATAATCAACCATCATATGCTTAGCTAAGTCACCAAACACCTCTAAGGCTTGTTCATTTAATTTCTTAACTAATGGTAACACTGCAACCTTATACGGTGCTAAAGCTGGATGTAATTTTAATACTTCACGAGTATCTCCATCCGCTAATGTTTCTTCTTCATAAGCATCAATTAAAAATGCAAGTGTAACACGGTCTGCCCCTACTGATGGTTCGATACAGTAAGGAACATATTTTTCATTTGTTGTTGGGTCTTGGTATTCGAAGTTTGCTCCCGATTGTTTCATATGCGCTTTTAAGTCAAAGTCAGTACGGTTTGCAACTCCCCATAACTCTCCCCATCCGAATGGGAATTTATATTCAATATCTGAAGTTCCATTACTATAATGGCTTAATTCGTCTTGTGAATGTTCACGTTGACGAATATTTTCAGGTGTCATTCCTAAAGTTACTAACCAATTCCAGCAGTACTCTTTCCAGAATTCATACCATTTCGCATCTTCGCCTGGTTTACAGAAGAATTCTAACTCCATTTGTTCGAACTCACGTGTACGGAATGTAAAGTTTCCTGGTGTAATCTCATTACGGAATGATTTACCGATTTGTCCAATTCCAAATGGCACTTTTTTACGGCTTGTACGTTGAACATTTTTGAAGTTGACAAAAATCCCTTGAGCTGTCTCTGGACGTAAATAAACTGCTGATTTATCATCTGAAACAACACCCATGTGTGTTTTGAACATTAATTCAAATTGACGAATATCTGTAAAGTTTTGTGCGCCACATTCAGGACATACGATGTTATGTTCTTTAATGTAGTTTAACATTTGCTCATCTGTCCAACCATCAGCGACAATATCATCACCATGATCTTCAATTAATTTATCCGCACGGTGACGGCTATTACATTCTTTACAGTCCATTAATGGATCACTAAATCCACCCACGTGTCCTGATGCAACCCAAGTTTCGGGATTCATTAAGATTGCCCTATCTAATCCAACATTGTAAGGTGATTCTTGAATGAATTTTTTCCACCAAGCTTTTTTAACGTTGTTTTTTAATTCAACACCTAATGGTCCATAATCCCATGTATTTGCTAATCCACCGTAAATTTCACTACCTTGATAGACAAACCCTTGTGTTTTCGCCATATTTACGATTTTTTCCATAGTAACTTTACTCATTTTAAAACTCCTTTACTTAGTCAGATTTCAAAGCATTGGTAATAAGCATAAAAAAACTCTCATACCTATGCTTAATGCATAGGGACGAGAGTTATTCCCGCGGTTCCACCCTATTTGTAGAACAATTTGTTCTACCACTTTGGTAAAGTTTGCTCCGAAGTTCCTTCTAAATGACATTGACATTTGGCTCCCACTATCCCAAATTCGCTTTAGACAATCTTTCATTTATACTCTTCTTCATCATCGCATAATTATTGCATGATACTATCCATTATAGTATAACTAGTCTTAAAATACAATATACAAATTTCTATCAAATTCATTATATTTTTTTTAAGAACTTCTTCGACGATAACGTTAAACCTGTATAAGTATCATAATACTGATCTAAAAATGCTTCAATTGGATGTAGTAATTCTTCATCCATTTCTATTTCATTCACCGTCTCAATATTTAGTTTGTATAATGCTCTAACCAGTGGAATTGAACTCGCTTGAATTTGAATCGGTTCCTGAGGTGGCATACAGTAAGCACATAGCAAACCACCAGCCGAGACACTTAAGGTGACAATATGTTGTGTTGATGAGCAATTAGCACAACAATCTAAAACGGGTGCAACCCCGAGTAGCGGTAACATCTTTAGTTGAAAAATAATAGCTAAGCTATAAGCAGAATAACCCGCTTCAGCAAAATCTAAGAAAGTTTTCATCATCTGATACACATAACGCATCTGCACAGATTCATGGCAACCTTTTAATATAATTTCAGCCATTAAATAACAGTACGTTACTTTCTCAAAATCCATTTTTAAATGGAGATAGTGATTAATAATTTCACCCTGATATAAGAAATACAAGTCCTGATTAGGTTGAGTAGAATCTTTTAAATTAAAATGTGCACAAGTCAGAGGCTGAGCAAGTGCACTATTTTTACTATTCGCTTTATTTGCATTTTGTATATAGATTCCAATAATTCCTAATTCCTTAGTCAGAACTTTAACGATTTTATGATTTTCACCATAATTGAAGCTTTTAAGAATAATCCCTTCTATACTTCTCGCCACGCGATCATTCCTCCCTAGACTGTTCGACGCGTTCTGTTTCTACTAATTCTTCAGAAAATTCTTCGAAGTCATTAGATGTGTTACTGATTAATTCTGTTTCTTTTAATAATAAATAATGATCTACTTTTCCGGTACGTTTAAACATTTCCCACTCTAAACTATTCATATCTTTTGTTCCCTTCTTAGCTTTACAAATTTTTAATTAGTAAACCTAATAATAGAATACCCAGATTCCTTCAAAATATTATTTTTTATCAAAAAAAGTCGAAACTCAAATTAATATTCGTTTGAATTATAGCCAAAATCATTTAAGTATAATTTTTTATTGCGCCAATCTTTTTGAACTTTAACCCATAATTCTAAGTAGATTTTTGTTCCTAATAAATTTTGAATATCTTTACGCGCAAGCGTTCCAATATCTTTTAACATCTTACCATTTTTCCCAATTAAAATTCCTTTTTGAGATGAGCGTTCAACAACAATAGTCGCCATCACATCAATGGTATTTTTACCTTCTATTTTTTCAATTTTATCAATCACAACAGCGACTGAATGTGGCACTTCTTCACGAGTTAAGTGTAATACTTTTTCACGAACAAGCTCTGAAATAATAAAGCGCTCTGGATGATCAGTAATATGATCTGAAGGATAAAATTGTGGTCCTTCTGGTAAGAAGTTTTTAATGACTGTGATTAAACGATCCACATTTTCTCCCGTTTTTGCCGAGATTGGAATGATTTCTGTGAACGCATATTCATTTTTGAACGATTCAATCACGTGGAATAATTCTTCTTTAGTAATTAAGTCAATTTTATTAATGATTAAAAAGACAGGTTGTTTTACATCTTGTAATTGTTCGATGATGAAACGGTCACCTTTTCCAACTTGCTCCGTTGCATTAACCATTAGCATAACACAGTCAACTTCGTTTAGTGTTCCAATAGCTAAATCAGTCATAAACTCTCCAAGTTTATGCTTTGGTTTATGAATACCTGGTGTATCAATAAAGATGATTTGTGAATCTGCATCTGTAATAACACCTTGGATTTTATTTCTTGTTGTTTGTGGTTTATCACTCATAATGGCGATTTTTTTCCCTAACACTTGATTAAGGAATGTTGATTTCCCAACGTTTGGGCGCCCAATAATAGAAATAAACCCTGATTTGAATGATTGGTTTGACATTATAAATCCTCCGATGTAAATGAATAAGGTAATAATTCTTCTAATGTAATTGTTTTAATATCGTCTTGTAAATTCGTTAAAATAACATCACAATCCGCTGGTAAAAGCTCACTCATGACTTGTCGACAAGCCCCACAAGGTGAGATTGGGCGATCACAATTTGCAACAATTGCAATGGCTTTAAAATCCTGACGACGATATTTTTGTGAATATGCGGCAAATAAAGCAGAACGTTCTGCACAGTTTGTTAATCCGTATGAAGCATTTTCAATATTTGAACCAATAAAAACTTTACCATCCTTTGTTAGAACTGCCGCTCCAACATTAAATTTAGAATAAGGCGCATAGGCATTTTCATATCCTGTCTTTGCAGCCTGAATGAGGTCCTGATAAGTTTCTTTCATAAACAACCACCTACTCTGTAAAAATATATGGAACAAATATAATTATTCCAATTAATACCGCAATAAAACAGGCAAACAAGACCGCTCCTGCTGCAACATCTTTTGCAATTTTAGCATATGGGTGATGTTGAGGCGAAGCTAAATCCACGACACGTTCAATTGAGGTATTGACCATCTCAAGCACTAACACTTGGCAAATCATCATAAATAAGACAATCCATTGCAATGCGCTCACTTTATAATGAACGCCTGCTAGCACAACCATTATCGCAATGCAACATTGGACTTTAATATTACGACCTATTTTAAAAGCTGTCAAGATGCCATCTAGTGCATATTTAAACGATTTGAACAATGCTTGAATGGAATGGTCTTCTTTAACGATGGATTCCGAGCGCATTTAAGACATCCTCCTGCTTTTTAAACATCACGACTTCATCACTCTCTTCAATATGATCATAACCTAAGAGATGTAAAAATCCATGAACACCTAAAAAGCTTAATTCGCGTTCAAATGAATGTCCATAGTCTGTTGCTTGTTCACGGCATCTTGGAATTGAAATAAAAACATCGCCTAAAAGACGAGGAAGAGGAATGCCTTTAATTTTAAGCTCCCCTTCTCCCTCGTCTTCTATGGCGAATGTGATGACATCTGTCACAGCATCTTTATGACGATATGTTTTATTTATGTCTTGAATTTGTGCATTATCAACAAAGATAAAGCTACATTCTAATATTTCATTTGTTAACTGTTCTTGTTTGATGGTTTCTTCCACCACTTTTTTTATGATTGACTCATATCCTTCTGTCACATCTGTTGTTTGGTTTATAAATTGTATATCTAATGACATGTTCATGACTCCTTTTTTATGATCCTGACTTTTCGTAGCTTTCAATAATCTTTTGAACTAATGTATGGCGAACAACATCAGCGGCTTGGAATTGTACAAATTCAATCCCCTGTACATCTTGCAAAATTTCCTTGGCATGTTTTAACCCTGATTTAACTTTTGTTGGAAGGTCAATTTGAGTTTCATCACCTGTCACAACCATTTTCGAATTAAATCCTAGTCGTGTTAAGAACATTTTCATTTGCTGCTGTGTTGTATTTTGCGCTTCATCTAAAATGATATAAGCATCTTCGAGTGTACGCCCACGCATATAGGCAAGTGGCGCAATTTCAATAATGCCTCGTTCAATCATTTTTTCTGTTTGCTCTGCTCCTAATACATCATGTAACGCATCATATAAAGGTCTTAAGTATGGATCAACTTTTTCTTTTAAATCACCAGGTAAGAATCCAAGGTTTTCACCCGCTTCTACAACTGGTCTTGTTAAAATGATTTTACGAACAAGGTTTTTCTTTAGTAGTGAAACACCAATAACGACCGCTAAATAGGTTTTTCCTGTTCCGGCTGGTCCAATTCCAAACACGAGGTCTGAATTTTGAATTTTTTTATAATATTCTTTTTGTGTGAATGTCTTTGCATAAATCGTTTTTCCTTGCACGGTTTTTATAATGCGGAATCTTTCATCAAATAATGACTCTAGCTCACCTAAACGATTTTGTTCATGCATTTTAATCGCATATAACACATCACGCTCTGTTACTTCTTTTCCTTTTCGGTGTAATTCAACGAGCGCAAGCAAGACTTGGCGTACATTTTCAGCCTTTTCTTCATCACCAAAAATAAGTAATTGATCACCTCGTAAAGACATTTCAATACTATAATAATCTTCAAAGATCTTCAAGTGTTTATCATGTTGCCCAACAACAGATATCGTTTCATCCATTGTTTCAAATACAGGTTCTATTTTGATTGGGTCTTTACTCATAATCCAGCTCCTTTAGTTGGCAATATTTTCATACAACGTTAAATGACATTTAAATACAATCTCATTTTCACGGTCTTCTTCTGATATTATCTCCAATTTTTTAATCGTAAACTCATCATCTATTTGTTGTTTAAAAGAATTTTCAATCCATATATGTAAATTGGCTTTAATATCCTCATATGTATTAGTAATTATTATATCACTTTTTTCATAATAATGCTTCTTTTCTATATAAAATGGAGATTCATCCATAAAAAAGAAAGGATCGATTTTCTTCGAACGCTCTTCAAACTTCTCAAAACTAATGTCACCAAACGGGAACTTTAACTCCCAATTACCAAGATGAATCACAAGGCGTTCTTCTTTTTTCGTTGTAAATGTTTCTTCTACATAATTTTTTTGTGCTGTCACCGTTACTTCATACCATGTATCAGCATATACTTCACCTATTGGTTTATCATCAATCGGAATCACTTCATTTGTATAAGGTTGCTCAACATTACATGTAACCAATGGATCGCCAACTTTAACAAATTGATTTCGCTCAACTAACACGCGACAACTTTCTACATTGTACCCTTGCACAACACCAGACTTTTTAGCATATAGTGTATCCGATAGTGAAAGATCCTCATTTCGTTCAACACCTGGCATATCATACACATCAAAGACAATATCAGTCCCTTTACGATAAATATTAATCCAAACAAATTCATTATAATACTCATGCAACTGGGCATTGATTATTTCTGTATCTGTTTTCAAAAAAGCAAAGGGGCCAACATTATAAAAATGTGGTTCGAGTAATTCATTTAATTCCTCTACTTCTTTAGTATTTAAGTTTCCGTTTATTTTATAATTTATTGTGATACTATTCATCGTTATCATTAGCAAAACACAAATAACTAAGATTGGAGCACCTATTTTTAGAAAGGGTCTGTAAATGGATAGGGTACGCCTTACGACGTATTGCTCAAATCTATGACTTGCCCGTCTAGAAATAATCACTAAGTATCCTTCTTCATACTTTTTCATGCCATAGACTTGGACGCCTCTTCGCCTTAGTTCATTGACTTCCATTAATGTTGGGACTAGTATTTCGACCTTTGGTATTAATTGACTCAACCACTTATTTTTCACTATTATCACCGACTATTTCAATTTTTTTTACACCATCACTTTCAATTTTTAAAACATAATCACCGTATTCTTTTATCCGTAAATTCGTTCCCGCTAAAACGTACTGAACCGTTGGTGTTTGAATGATACAATATTCTTCTGAAAAATGATCAACCAAACATTTATCATTAATTATTACGGTCTTATTTTGAAGGATTTGCACGATTGGATAATTCAAGGCTTGTCTAAAAATCAATGATTCAACACGATTTACAATTTCCATATTATCACCATCATCTCTTACTTTTTACACTACATGTTCATAAGAGTGTATGAAACTTAATGATTGAATATGAATATTTATCTACTGAAATAAATCGCATTCTTTTGAATTACTGATAAGGGAATGTTTATGCTCTCGTTTATCATTTGGCATGAATAGTGTAAACGAATCGTTCTAAAGCATTTGTGGCTAACTGTTTAGGGGTTAAAAAAAACGGTCGCTATATTATAGCGACCGTTAGGCAGGTTAA
>DNGE01000126.1:29933-33059 GCA_003486705.1 Bacillota bacterium | reverse complement strand
AATCATTCAACTAACAAAAGCCTCAACATCGCTGTTGAGGCTTTTTGATTATTCATTTACATCTTCAATAACAAATCCATAAACTGTTTCATCAACGATATTAGTTCCCGCTGAAGTTAACTCGACTGGTTTAAATAAATGCACATTCACTTTGACTAAACTACTTTCCGTTTTAATGAAAACATCTTGCTTTTCATTTACTTTCACACAGCCAACAAATAAATGTGGGTTCGACTTGACTGTTCGAATGCCAAGCGTTCCTTTTTTATAACGTGAAGACATCACAATATCTTTCACTTTTAATTTTTTAATATTACCACGTTGCGTTAATAATAGCATTTCATCGTCTGGTTGAACTAACACAGTGCTAATGACTGTATCATCATCACTTAAATTAATCCCTTTAACACCCATGGCTTTTAAGCCTGTTAAAGCTAATTCATTATCGGTAAATCTTAATAAATACCCATTTTGAGTAACCATAACAATTTCTTGTAACCAAGGTGATTTAATGACTGAAACTAATTGATCATCATCTTTTACCGTCATTGCCGTCATCGCACGGTTATAACGTGACACTTCAAAATCACATAACTTTGTTTTCTTCATCATTCCATTTGCTGTTGTAAAGTACATACAGTCTTCTGTTTTAAAATCAGAAATCGCATATACCGCAACAAATTTCTCTTCCGAATCCATACTCACTAAGTTTGACACGTGTTGACCGATATCTTTCCATTTGATATCTGGTAATTTATAAACAGGTAAGTAAATATAACTTCCTTTATTCGTAAACATCAGTAAGGTTTGAAGCGTATCTACTTGTAACTTCACAAGTAATTCATCGCCCTCTTTCATCACTGGTGTTTCTGATTTTGTTGCGTTATAAGAACGTAAAGAAGCACGTTTCACATAGCCATCTTTTGTGACAACAACCATGACATCTTCCTTCGTAATCATATCCGTCTCATCAATTTTAATTTCTTGAATTCGCTCTTGAATAACGCTTCGACGAGGTGAGACAAATTGTTTTTTAACCGCAAGCAGCTCTTTTTGAAGCACTTTTAACAATTTAGATTCACTGCTTAAAATCGTTGTTAATTCTTCAATTGCTTTAAGTAGTTCAGCCATTTCGTTTTTAAGTGCCGTTACATCCGTATTCGTTAAACGATAGAGTTGTAACATAACAATCGCTTCTGCTTGTTTTTCACTAAAATCAAAAGTTTTCATTAAGTTCTTTTTCGCATCGGTTTTATCTGATGATTGGCGAATAATTGCAATGACTTCATCGATTACCGAAACCATTTTAATTAACCCTTCAACAATGTGTAGACGCTCTTTCGCACGTTTTAATTCAAAATTCGAACGATTCGTCACCACTTCTTTTTGATGTTGAATATACGCATCAATTAAGTCAGTTAAGCCCATTAACACCGGGCGTTTATTATGAATCGCAACCATGTTGATATTATAAGACACTTGTAAATCTGTGTTTTTAAATAAATAATTTAAAACCATTTCTGATTTTACATCTTTTCGAAGTTCAATGACAATACGTAATCCATTGCGATCCGTCTCATCACGAACTTCCATAATTCCTTCGACTTTTTTATCAATACGAAGATCATCTATTTTTTTAACTAAGTTCGCTTTATTCACTTCATAAGGAATTTCCGTCACGACAATTTGTTCACGGCCACCACGAATACCTTCAATTTCTGCTTTAGAACGAACAATAATACGTCCTTTTCCAGTTGTATACGCTTTTTTAATTTCCGATACCCCTTGAATAATCGCACCCGTTGGAAAATCTGGGCCTTTGATAAAGGTTAATAAGTCATCTAATGTACAGTTTTTATTAGACATGCGATGAATAACAGCATCAATGACTTCACCTAAGTTGTGAGGTGGGATATCTGTGGCGTATCCTGCTGAAATCCCCGTTGCACCGTTCACTAAAAGATTAGGGAAAAAGGCTGGTAATACAGTCGGTTCATTCATTGAGTCATCAAAGTTTGGAATAAAATCAACTAAATGTTTTTCAATATCTTTTAATAACAAACTAGAAATAGACGATAAACGCGCCTCCGTATAACGCATCGCAGCGGCAGGGTCACCATCTATACTACCGTTATTTCCGTGCATTTGAATTAACGGTTCACGTAACTTCCAATCTTGCGACATACGAACCATCGCTTCATAAACTGATGAGTCACCGTGTGGATGGTAATTACCAATAACATTACCAACCGTTTTCGCTGACTTTCTAAATGCTTTTTCAAATGTATTTCCATCTTTATACATGGCATATAAAATACGACGTTGTACTGGTTTTAACCCATCACGAACATCTGGAAGGGCACGATCTTGGATAATATATTTCGAGTAGCGTCCAAAACGATCCCCCATAATGTCTTCTAGTCGCATCACTTCAATACGTTGGGTTTGTTGTGTCATGTGTTACACCCTCTCTATATCATAATCATCTTCCATCGTGAAGTCGACGTTTTGCTCAATCCATTCACGTCGTGGTTCAACCTTATCACCCATTAACGTTGTCACACGATGATCAGCATCAGCAGCATCATCAATTGATACTTGAATTAACGTTCTTGTTTCAGGATTCATTGTTGTGTCCCATAACTGATCCGCATTCATTTCCCCAAGTCCTTTGTAACGTTGAAGCATATATCCTTTACCCACTTTTGCAATCACATCAGATAATTGATCTTCCGTCCATGCATATTCAATCACGGCTTTTTTACCTTGACCTCTTGAAACTTTATATAAAGGAGGCAGTGCAATATATACTTTTCCAGCTTCAACTAATTCTCTCATATATCTAAAGAAGAATGTTAGTAATAGTACTTGAATATGCGCACCATCCGTATCGGCATCGGTCATGATAATGATTTTATCATAATTAATATCATCTAAATTAAAGTGACTTCCAAATCCTGCGCCAATTGTATAAATAATTGTATTGATTTCTTCATTTTTAAAGATATCTTCTACTTTTGCTTTTTCAGTATTAATAACCTTACCGCGTAACGGTAAGATGGCTTGGAACACACGGTCGCGACCAAGTTTTGCCGATCCACCGGCAGAATCCCCTTCGACTAAGAA
>DNGE01000126.1:22401-29779 GCA_003486705.1 Bacillota bacterium | reverse complement strand
CGGCAGAATCCCCTTCGACTAAGAACAATTCATTCTTCTGAGGATTTTTCGTTTGAGCAGGTGTTAATTTACCTGAAAGATTTGTTTCTTTTTTCTTTCTCGTCTTTCCTGTACGCGCATCCTCGCGAGCTTTACGAGCTGCTTCACGAACTTGGGCTGCTTTAATTGCCTTTTTAATAAGCAATTGTGCTACATGTCCATTCTCCTCAAAGTAGAATGTTAGCTTTTCAGCAATGACATTATCCACGGCAGAACGCGCTTCAGGTGTTCCAAGTTTTCCTTTTGTTTGTCCTTCAAATTGAAGTAATTGTTCAGGAATACGAACCGAAACAATAGCTGATAATCCTTCACGGATATCTGCTCCATCTAAATTTTTATCTTTTTCTTTTAACAGTGCATTTTTTCTCGCGTAATCATTAAAAATACGGGTTAAAACTGCTTTAGCTCCAGTTTCATGTGTTCCCCCATCTTTCGTACGAACATTGTTAACGAAAGATAAAATATTTTCTGAATAACTGCTTGAATATTGAAACGCAAAGTCAACTTCAATTTCTTGACTTTCCCCTTCAAAAGACACAACATCGTGTAAAACATCTTTTCCTTCATTTAAAAAGCTGATAAATGATTTAATTCCTTCTTCATAGAAAAATACTTCCGATTTATCGTTTCGTAAATCGACTAATTCAATACGTAGTCCCTTTAATAAAAACGCTGACTCACGTAATCGTTCACATAAAATATCAAACGAATAAACTGTCGTTGAGAAAACTTCTGGGCTTGGTTTGAATGAGACAGTCGTCCCAGACTCTTTGGTTTTTCCGACCATTTCAAGACCTGTGACTGGAACCCCTCCGTTTTCAAAGCGTTGGTGATATTGCTTCCCATCACGATGGATTATCACATCAACCCATTCAGATAAGGCATTAACAACAGAGGCACCTACACCATGTAATCCACCTGATGTTTTATATCCACCAGCACCAAACTTTCCTCCTGCATGTAAGACAGTGAAAATAACTTCTGGTGTTGGTTTTCCAGACTTATGCATTCCGATTGGAATCCCTCGCCCTTTATCCTCAACACTAATACTATTGTTTTCATGAATTGTTACTTTTATATAATTACCGTATCCGGCTAAAACTTCATCAATTGCATTATCTACAATTTCATACACTAAATGGTGCAATCCACGACTATCAGTTGAACCAATATACATCCCCGGACGCTTGCGAACTGCTTCAAGACCCTCAAGAACTTGAATCGAGTCTTCATTGTAATTTAATTGAGTCGTCATATAGATACTCCTTTCTCTTTCCATCTAACATTGTAAAAGATTTTACAGCTCTTGAAAAGAAGATTATTACGATTTATTTGAACTAACGGCTAAAATCATCCATTTTTCGTTTGTTTTTGATATTATTCTCATTTGTTATCTTACGATTATATCCGAAAATTATGTCGAATTATATTTTTTTATATTTTTTTTTGTAAATTAGCATAATTTTATGGGGAGTTCGTGCTATAATATTTCTACAAAAAAGGAGGATTTACATGATAAATTTCATTCTCATTATCATAGCGTATTTGATTGGTTCATTTCCTTCTGCACTTGTAATTGGTAAAACATTTTATCAAATAGACATTCGTGAACACGGATCAGGTAACTTAGGTTCAACGAATGCATTACGAGTTCTTGGGAAAAAAGGTGGGGCTGTAGTATTCATCTTAGATATACTAAAAGGGGGAATTGCTGTTTTAATTGCACAACAATTCGCAACCATTCATCCTCTCATTATTGCTATGTTTGCATTAATTGGACATATTTATCCAATATTTGCTCAATTTAAAGGTGGAAAAGCAGTCGCAACGAGTGCCGGTATTATATTATTTTACTCTCCTGCACTGTTTATCACGTTATTCGTTATCTTTGTACTGACATTAAAGATTTGGAAGATGGTATCACTATCATCTACAATTATCTCAATCGCAGCTGTTATTATCGTTTGGACAAGTGCTTTAGAGCCTGTTAAAGTCATTTACAGTGAGTACGACTTAATTGCAAAAATTATGTTTACACTTTTCGCGCTTATGATTATTGTTAAACATATTCCTAATTACAAACGAATTATTAACGGGACAGAAAATAAAATTTCATTCTAACACATTATTTAGGGGGGGCCATCTTGAAAGTTATTAATCAACAGGATATCAATACATGTGATGAAATCTATAAAAAAATTACATCTATTAAATCTGAATTACATGAACTTGTTCAAACATTTGGAATCGTTCATGAATTAACCGTTGCGAAAAGTCAAGAATTAGATACAGTAGTCAATGAATACATGTCTTTAAAAAACCAATACTAAGTTTAGATAAATAAAAAAAACTGCCTGAGGCAGTTTTTTTTATTTCATATTTTGATTAATTGATTTCATTACTTGATTAATTTGTTTTTGAGATGGCGTGCGTCCCATTTGCATCATCATCGTACGAACAACTTCTTCATTGATAGGAGGATTTTTTTGTAAATATTTCTTCATTTGTCGTTGTGCAATAAAGAATCCTAATAAAGCTCCTAATAAGATAGCTACGACGATCCATAGCCAGAATGCGAATGTTGTAAACATGTTCTTTTCCTCCAAACATTTTTTAATAGCAAATACCTATACTATACTCAATTTATACTAGAATATAAACAAGATGTCAAGCAATTGTGCAACAAAGTAGTAATCTACAAAGCTAAAATAAAACTCGAGTGACGTCGTTTGAAAAGCTAAATAAGTGAGCGTCGGAAGCACGGTTAAAACGATTCCATTAATAAAACATGAAACCACAGCTCCACGTAAGCCATTAGCTAAATCACCCATTTTAGCTACCAAAATTCCGATAACACCGATTAAGATAAGATTTGGAAAGCAAACCATATCAAACTGATAAAAACTCATGTACCCAAACGACACCAAACACCCCAAAAGACTCATAAAAAAACCTATGAATATATAGGGCGTACACTTTTGAAACTGATACATCAAATCCGTACAAACCACAACATGTTTAAATCGACCTTGAATGGCTTCAACAATATCCTTATACCAGGTGATAAAGATTTTATACGATACAAATAAGCAAGACATTCCAATCATTAAACCTATTATGTTAATCGCATGCAGTGTAAATCCTTCAACCGCAATTCGGTCTAAAATAATGAGGCGCATTGATTTATCAAAGCCTTTTGCATTCGCTATTTGCACAACAAACATTGATAACAAAAACATGCCGATAAAAATAAACTTAATCGGGCGTTTTATAACTGGCGATGTTGTTGTTTTCGAATACTCTAGACAACTAGTCTCACAACGACCGAACATTTTACCAACCCATACGGCTATATAATAGCCTAAATAATTAAACGTTCCCAATGTCGTTTTATGATATAAATCTGACCCACATAATTTTGTTAATCCATACGGCAATAAACTCATTAATGTCCCTAATATCACACCGCCTAGCATCACCGAAGTTGTCACACTTAGTGCACTAAATTTAAAAAACAAAACCATTGTAAAACTCATTAGCATCAACTCAAATGGTGCCAAAAATAAATACTTAGCTTTAGTATAAGCAACCATGAAGAGATTTACGATAAACCCAAGAATCATAATACTGACCATAATAAACCAATCTTGTGCAAAAACAACTTCTGTTACATCCGATGATAAAAACACAGGTGTAAAATCAAAAATATGCGCCAATAAAATAGACATCACATACTGATAACTATTAATAAAGATAAATCCAAAATAAAACAAAACCAATGATCCGATAATGCCACATTGGGATTTCACCATTTCCTTAGCCTGTTTCCTCTGATATATTTGAGCACAAAATAAGCCAAGCATGAATATAATTGCTGTCACTATCACTAGTATTGCTTGTACCTTTAATGAGACAACCAATCTTCTCCCCCCTTTTTATTCCAACTTCCTCCATTATACCAAATTTTTCAACATTTATGAATACGTTTTAGTTTGCAACGGGCTAATAATAAAAAAAACAAGTCGAAAGTCGACTTGTTTTTTTTATTATAGTTGTTTAAATAAATCAACAACATTTTCAACTGTAAAACCATATTCTGCAATGACACGATCCGCCGGTGCAGATGCTCCAAAGCGATCAATTCCTAATACGTATCCATCAAATCCTACGTATTTGTGCCAACCGTACGTTGCTCCCATTTCTAAAGACATACGCTTCGTCACAGCTTTTGGTAAAACAGATTCTTTATATTCTTTGCTTTGCTTTTCAAAACGATCCATTGAAGGCATTGAAACAACGCGAACAGAAATACCAAGTTCAGCTAATTGTTTTTGAGCAGCCATTGCTAAGTTCACTTCTGAACCTGTAGCAATTAAAATACCATCCATCTCATTTTGTGCTTCACTTACAACGTAAGCACCCTTACTTACACCCTCATAGCTTGTATTTGCCATTGTTGTAACGTTTTGTCTTGTTAAGACTAACGCCGTAGGTGTGCTTGTTGACTCAGCTGCTAAACGCCAAGCTGCTGCTGTTTCGCTTGCATCTGCTGGACGAATAACTGAGAAGTTAGGGATTGTACGTAACATCGCTAATTGTTCAATCGGTTCATGTGTTGGTCCATCTTCACCAACTGCAATTGAATCGTGAGTTAAAACATAAGTGACTGGTAATCCCATTAAGGCAGCCATTCTCATCGCTGGTTTTAAATAATCACAGAAGACAAAGAATGTCGCTCCGAATACTTTAACCCCACCGTGTAAAGCCATCCCATTTAAGATTGAAGCCATTGCAAATTCACGAACTCCAAAGTAAATATTACGACCATCTGGTGTTACTTTTGAGAAATCTCCACCATTTTTAATGTTTGTTTTATTTGAATGTGAAAGGTCAGCTGAACCACCTAAGAAATATGGAATTGCTTGTGCAATTGCATTAATTCCTTCATGGTTACTATTACGTGTCGCATCAGAATGCCCTTCAGCATATGTCGGCATAATTTCATTTAAATCAACAACTAATTCATTATTCATTGCCGCTTTAAATTCTTTCGCTAATTCTGGGTACTCTTGCTCATATTTAGCAACTAAAGTATCCCACTGCGCATTAACGTCAACTCCACGAGACTTAATTGTTTCGTTGAAGTGATTATAAACTTCTTGTGGAACTGTAAATGGTTCATGATTCCATCCATAAGTTGATTTAGCAAACGCTCCATCTTCTTCACCCAGTGGTGCTCCGTGAACAGCGTTTGTTCCTTGTAATTTTGAACCATATCCAATCACTGTTTTAACTTCAATGATTGAAGGCTTGTCTGTTACAGCTTTTGCTTTTTCAATCGCATCGTTGATTGCAACAATATCATTACCATCTTCAACACGTTGAATATGCCACCCGTAAGACTCATAACGTTTTAATACATCTTCTGAAAAACTTTGAGTTAAATCTCCATCTAAACAAATATCATTTGAATCATATAAGACAACAACTTTTCCAAGTCCTAAATGTCCTGCTAATGAAGAGGCTTCACTTGTTACACCCTCCATTAAATCACCATCACCACAAATAACAAAGTTATAATGGTCAACTAAGTTGTAACCTTCTTTATTATAGCGACTCGCTAAAAACTTTTCTGCTAAAGCCATTCCAATTGCCATTGGAATACCTTGACCTAAAGGTCCACTTGTCGCATCGATTCCATCAGTATGTCCAAATTCCGGATGACCTGGTGTTTTTGAATCCCATTGACGGAATTGTTTAATATCATCCATTGAAACATTATATCCTGATAAATGTAATAATGAATACAAAAGCATTGATCCATGACCAGCTGCTAAAACAAAACGGTCGCGGTTAAACCAATTACTATTAGTTGGATTTGCATTTAAGTGCTTTGTAAACAAAGTATAAGCCATTGGAGCTGCACCTAACACAACACCTGGATGACCCGAATTTGCCTTATTTATGGCATCGATTCCTAAAGTACGAATTGCATTAATTGATAAGCTTGAGATGTTATTTTCCACGTTATTTGCCTCCTTTATAACCATGTCTATCATACCGTTTTCTACAAAAGAATACAATCATTTTATGAAAATTTCTTTCATTTATTACCATTTGTCGACAAAATTTTACATCACACCTAAACCTTGTGAAAATCCAAACAAAAATAATATAAACTTGGATTTAATTTCTAATTTTTATACTTATTTACAAATAAAGTAAATGACATAAAATGAGTGAAATTTTTTCGACTGCATCCCGAAATCGGTCGAAGCAAAACCGTTACGATAACGAAAATTTTATGGTATAATTACCTAGATAATACAATGTTGGGAGGTTGTAATTATGCCACGTCAAATTAACGATAACTGTATCGCATGTGGGGCTTGTGCTGCTGAATGTCCAGTAGATTGCATCAGTGAAGGAGATATCTACGTAATTGATGCAGATGTATGCATCGATTGTGGAGCTTGTGAAGCTGTCTGTCCAGTTGAAGCAATTTCTGAAGTTTAATAAAAAAAAGATTTGCCACGTCGGCAAATCTTTTTTTTAGTTAATGAAACCATCGCGTTCCGCTTTGATTTGTTTTACTTTTTCTGGCGTTACATCTTCACCATTTGGATCAATAATCGTCACATTTTCAATCGTTTGTTTCATTGAAGAACGAAACGCTAATAAGTATTCTTCACGTAAGGCTTGTTGTTCTTTAAGTTCTTCCTGACTTAAGGTACCGGCCTTTTTCTTTTTTGCTAATTCATTTAATCGATCTAATTTTTCTTTTGTAATCACTATAACACCTCGTTTTTTTACGTGTCCACAATAATATACCAAATTTCTGTTTAAAATAGTAGTAACTTGCACAAAAAAGAAGAGGATAGTTTTACTTATATGACCGTTTTTAGGTTAAATCATGGAAGTAAGGAAAGCCGCTCCTAAAATAATAAAATAAAAAATAAAAATATAGCGATAATTATAAACAAAATTGGAAATACTAATTAACATATTACAACCACCTTTTCAAACATCTGTTCTATATTTTGTATTATAAACGAACAAAAGTTCGTTGTCAAACTAAAAAGAACAAGTGTTTGTCATTTTGTTCGATTTTTGCTATAATATTAATACAAACAAAGGAGGGACTCCCCTAATGAAACCCATTACTAAACGTCAACAAGCGATACTCGATTTTATCGGTCAAGAAGTTGAAAAAAAAGGATACCCGCCAAGTGTACGAGAAATTGGTAGCGCGGTCGGTTTATCTTCGACAGCTTCGGTTCACAATCAATTAAATCAATTAGAGAAAAAAGGATTCATCCGCAAAGATAAATCAACAACA
>DNGE01000126.1:21449-22178 GCA_003486705.1 Bacillota bacterium | reverse complement strand
TGGGCTAATGGTATTAAACACCAAGCCAGAGGGTAACAAACCTCACAATGTGATCGAATTAGAAACGGTGGTCAATGTGCCATTAATCGGAAAAGTTACAGCTGGAACACCGATTGAAGCCATTGAAAGTCCGGATGAATTTTTCCCATTACCTAAACATATGATTCCATCGTCTCAACAAGTCTTTATGTTAAACGTCAGCGGAGATTCAATGATTAATGCTGGTATTTATGATGGTGATCAAATCATCGTCAAGCAACAATCAAATGCAAATAATGGTGAAATCGTTGTTGCGATGGTCGATGACCACGAAGTAACAGTTAAACGATTCTATAAAGAAGACGGTCATATCCGTTTACAACCAGAAAACGATGCATTAGCGCCAATTATCGTTGAAGAAGCGAACATTATTGGTAAAGTGATTGGTTTATTCAGAAATATGCGCTAAGCTAAACATTCAAAAGGGACTGCCAACTGAGGCAGTCCCTTTTTTTGCAAACTAAAAGAGGTTAGTTTCCTAACCTCTTTTTTCTATTCTTTTAAATAGTTCATAACCGCGTTAATCGTTTGGTCAAACTGATTGACATCAACCATAAACCATTTCACATCCATTTGATTGTTAAACCAAGTGTACTGGCGCTTCGCATAGCGACGCGAATTGCGTTTAATTAATTCTTTCGATTCTTCTAAGCTGATCAGCCCTTCAAAGTAATCATATAATTCCTTATA
>DNGE01000126.1:19833-21117 GCA_003486705.1 Bacillota bacterium | reverse complement strand
TAACCCCGCTACTTTCATAAATCGCAAGTGCGCGTAACACACGTTTTCGATTGTTGGGATGGATGGTGCTCGCAGATTCTTTGTCGACGCTAGCAAGCTTCGCATGTAACGTCTCATTATCTAATTCAGGGTAAGGATCACTTAACACTTCTTCTGTCTTCACTTCATCCGTAAAGACATAATCGTATAACACACTTTTAATATATAATCCTGTGCCACCGACCATAATCGGAAGTTTACCACGCGACTTGATTTCCTCAATTTTAGCGCGAACCGTTTTTTGAAATTCCGCCACCGAGTACGTCTCGTCTGGATTTTTTTCATCTAATAAATGGTGAGGAATCCCTTGGCGCTCCGTCACACTTGCCTTAGCCGTTCCAATGTCCATGCCACGATAAATTTGCATCGAATCACTACTGATGATTTCACCATTTAATTGTTTTGCCAATTCAATACTTAACTTCGTTTTCCCAACCGCCGTTGGTCCTACAATACAGATTAATTCCACATCATCACCTACATGACTCGTTTAAATAGTTTTTCTATTTCATATTTTGTTAACTTTACAATGATTGGACGCCCATGCGGACACGTATACGGCTGCTCGCATAAACATAAATCTTGTAATAACTGCTTAATTTCAACTTCATTAATATACTGATTCGCCTTAATCGAACCCTTACAACTCATCGTAATCGCAACCGACTCACGAAGCTTGCCTACCTGGAAGCCATTATCATACAACAATTGCTGCATGATCGTCTCAACAATTTGCTGAATATCCTCATTTTGCGCCCACGTCGGCACACTGCGAATCACCAATGCATTTTGTCCAAATTCCTCCACTTCAAATCCCCAGTCTAATAACGATTTAAAAGAAGGTTTAAGCTTAATAATTTCATTTAACGTCAGCGGCACCATCACCGGCACTAACAACTCAACGCAGTCACGACTTACCGCACTTAACTTACGATAAATTTTTTCATACTGAACACGCTCCATCGCCGCATGCTGATCCACAATAAAAAGACCTTCCTCATTTTGCGCCAACAAATACGTCCCGTGCAACTGCCCAATATAAAACAACAACAATTGATTATTCTGCGATTTTGTCGGAGCCGTAATTTCAATAGCGTCAGGCTTTGGTGTGTCAAGTACAACCTCATCTTCTAAGACGTTGGCATCCTCGTTAGATTTAAGCACCGGCACATCCTCAGTTATTTGAGGCGTTGGTTGAATTGGAATTGGGGTTTCGACTGCAACTTGAGGCGCTTTTGCAAGCGG
>DNGE01000126.1:17570-19530 GCA_003486705.1 Bacillota bacterium | reverse complement strand
GGTAAATTCACAGCCGGTTCCACGCGTTGCGTTGGCGTAACAGGTGTCGTATTAAACACAATACTTTGTTGCACCGCTGTTTCAACCGGCCCTAGTGGCTCCGCCTTAATCGGCGTTTGCGGAATGTATTCGACTTGATGTAAAACATTCTGCAACTCCGTTATCATAAACGTCTTTAATGCCTCTTCTTGTGAAAAACGAACCTCAAGTTTAGCCGGATGCACATTCACATCCACAAGCATCGGATCTAACTTAATATTTAATACCACAATCGGATACTTATCTTTTGGTAATAACGTGTGATACGCCTCAACAACCGCGCGCGTCAAATTATAATTTCGAATCGCACGCCCATTGACCATAAACGTGATATAGTTACGCGATGCACGGTTAATAATCGGATCACTCACATAACCTGAAATCTCATAATCACCCTTTTGCGCCGAAACAGCAATCATTTTTTTCGCCACATCAAAGCCATACACATTGGCAATGACACTTTGTAAATTATTTTGGCCATTACTTTGGAAAAGTAATCGCTGATTATTAAATAACTTAAACGCAATTTCTGGATGAGACAGCGCCACTTTATTAATATAATCAGTGATATGACTAAGCTCTGTGTTTAGCGACTTAATGTGCTTCAGGCGTGCAGGGGTGTTAAAGAAGAGGTGATTAACCTCCATCTCCGTCCCCTTTCGCATGAGCCCAGGCTCATTCGCTAAGAGATCGCCCCCTTTAATGTGCACATGCGTGCCCGTTTCAGACCCGGCTGATGTGCGCACGTGCACATCAGAAACCGAGGCGATCGACGGCAAGGCCTCGCCGCGAAACCCAAGCGTTGAGATTCTAAAAATATCATACTGCGTTTTTACCTTACTTGTGGCGTGACGCTCAAACGCAAGGATGGCATCACTCGCACTCATCCCTTCGCCATTATCAATGACTCTGATTTGGCGAACGCCGGAATCAAGTAAATGAACTTCCACAGATGTTGCATTGGCGTCGATGGCATTTTCAAGTAACTCTTTCACAACCGAGGCCGGACGTTCAATAACCTCTCCCGCTGCAATCATATTGGCAAGTTGCTCTGACATTCTTTGAATTTTTCCCATAAGACACCTACTTTCTTTGTGTGTGACTCTACTAATCAGTCTAACACGTTTTATTCATATCAAATAATCAGGGTTACCTCCAAAGAAGAGGTTCCCCTCTATTCATTCACTTTATTTTTTAATTCATATAAAAGATTCATCGCCTGCATTGGCGTTAATTGATAAACATCAAGATTTTGCAATGATTCGATAATTTCAACATGTGACGCGTTAACGCTTGATTCAGCTACGACGTCTTCCACCACTTCCTCAAGTGGCGCATCAAATAATGATAACTGACGTTGCGTCGCAATTTTTTCACGCTCTAAATCATGAAGTAAATGTTTGGCACGTTTAATTAACGATTTTGGTAAGTCTGCAATTTCCGCCACGTGAATTCCGTAACTCTTATCTGATGGACCATCCATGACTTTATGCATAAAGATTAATTGGCCTTCATGCTCCTCAGCGCGCACGTGACGATTTTCAAGTGATGCACATTTTGATTCAAGTTGTGTTAACTCATGATAATGGGTTGAGAACAATGTTTTAGCGCCAATGTGATCATGAATATGTTCAATAATCGATTGGGCAAGTGCCATTCCATCAAACGTTGCCGTTCCGCGTCCAATTTCATCTAATAAGATTAAACTATCTTTCGTTGCATTTTCTATCGCATAATTTGTTTCAATCATCTCAACCATGAACGTTGAATGACCTGAGACTAAATCATCAGCAGCTCCAATGCGCGTGAAGATTTGATCAAAAATAGGTAAGCTCGCTTCTCTTGCTGGCACATAACACCCGATTTGACACAAGATCGCGATGTGTGCCATTTGTCGCATGTAAGTCGATTTACCCGACAT
>DNGE01000126.1:13015-17321 GCA_003486705.1 Bacillota bacterium | reverse complement strand
GGTCGCACATATTGGTTCTCTTCACTCACCGTCGCAAAAGCTTGTAACACATCAAAGTACGCCAACACTTTTGCAATTTGCTGAATCTTTGGAATCTCTTCTTTAACCGCGTTACGAATGTTTGCAAATAATTCATATTCTAACTGAATCGATTTCTCTTCCGCGTTTAAAATTAAGTTTTCTTTTTCCTTTAATTCTTCCGTGATAAAACGTTCCGCATTCACAAGCGTTTGCTTACGTTGATACCCGAGTTCATCAGTCACTAAATGTAAATTAGCCTTACTAATTTCAATGTAATAACCAAACACTTTGTTATACTTGATTTTTAACGATTTAATGCCAGACTTTTCACGTTCCTGCGCCTCTAACGCCAAGATCCATTCCTTACCATGATTCACAATATAACGATACTCATCTAACTGCGCATCATAGCCATCTTTAATAATCCCACCCTCTTTAATACTTAACGGCGGATTATCAACAATAGCCTGATCTAGCAAATTCGTAATATTTGAGCAGTCAACAATACGATCAAGTTGCGCTTGAAGTGACGCCATGGGAAGCTGTGATAACAAACTTTTAATTTGAGGCAGTTGCGTTAACGATCGGTTTAATTGTAATAAATCACGTGCGTTCGCATTTCCAAACGCGATGCGCCCACATAAACGTTCTAAATCATACACTTCATTTAATAATTGTTTTAACTCTTCTTTTAACATGTAGTTTGAAATAAAAGATTCCACGACATCTAAACGTTCAGTGATGATTTGCTCTGAAATACTTGGGCGTTCAATCCACTGTTTTAATAAACGAGACCCCATCGCCGTCTTACTTTTATCAAGCAACCATAGTAATGATCCTTGACGAGACTTCGAACGAATCGTTTCCGTTAACTCTAAGTTACGACGTGAATTATAATCAATACGTAAATAATCTTCATTCTTATTCACCGACACCGATTGCATGTGTCCGAGTGAATTTTTTTGCGTGCGCACTAAATAATGAATTAAACGACCGAATGCCGGATACAATCTCGTATCTTGTAATTCCGCTACTAAATGTTGATATTCAACCGGAATTTGCGTTTCATCCTCGTAGGAAATCACCAGTGTTTTAAGCGCCTTTAAACTATCAAAAATAGCCGCGTCTACTTCGCGTCCAATGATTAATTCCTTCGCGCCTAAACTAATAATTTCAGCCATAAGTGCTTGATTTTGCTTAGCACAAAGCATCGCAAAGTTTTCACCCGTTGATAAATCACTGTAAGCAATGCCAAAGTGTTCGGCAAGCGACACGACCGACACAATAAAGTTATTTTCTTTTTCATTTAACGCCCCTTGCGTCATGACGGTTCCCGGTGTTAACATGCGCACCACTTCGCGGCGCACAACCCCTTTAGCAGTGGCAGGGTCTTCGACCTGCTCACAAACCGCTACTTTATAGCCTTTTTCAATCAGGCGATTAATATAATTATCGGCAGCATGATGCGGCACCCCACACATTGGGACGCGCTCAGGCGCTCCCGCTTCACGTCCGGTTAATGCGATTTCTAATTCTTTTGAAGCTAGCAATGCATCTTCAAAAAATAACTCATAAAAATCTCCAAGTCTAAAAAAGACAAACGAATCTTTATAGTTTTCTTTTATCGTTAAATACTGCTGCATCATCGGTGTATATTTCGACTTATCTATCATCTAAAAAAACTCCTTTTTTGTTTCACATCCTCTTATTATAGCATAATCTAAATCATTCTGTCTTATGTATAACGCTTCATTTCCAAGGCAATAATCTGTCGAAACAACCAGTTTATCTTATCACATTAAATAATAACTCATGGATTCTCAACGCTACATCACCCAAAACGGATGCTCAGGCCCGTTTCTTCTCACCATTGTCGAACCTTGTAAGATGACGTTATTCTTTGTCGAGCCAGTTTACGGCAACAAAAAAAACACCCGCAGGTGTTTTTTATTTCCACGAACACATCTCACGAGTAAGCTCTTCCACCTTCTTACTCATAAGTCACACTACTCTGTTCTAAATCCTTTTTTCCCTAAGAAATTTGTATCAATTGAATTAATTTCATCATCTTCATCTTCATCTAAATCAACACTTTCAACTGGCCCTAAGATTGAAACTCTCATTTTTGTTTCACCAATCACTTCAGCCACGAGTTCAAACTCGACATCTACGACGATTCCCGACTCTTCAATACGTGCATCCACACAAGTCGGTTGTTGAACCGTACGTGCAATGACTTCATCGCTTTCAAACATACACTCACGAATGGTGCGATGAATTTTTACATCATCTTCATATTCAACACGTGACACAACAACACTTGTTTTTGTATTGCCATCATGTGAATACCAAACATTTACATCATAAGACCCGAGTACTTCAACCACATTATTATCACTTTTTTTAGCAATAAATTTGTGATTTATTATCCAGCAGCCTAGGATGCTATTTGGTTCATATTCTGGACAAAGTTCTGTTGGAATACAAAAGCGTTTTTTGCCTTTTCCTACAACTGCTTTGGCTACAATTTCACGGATTTCATTCATCACAATACCTCCTCTTTGATAATATATTCATGATTTAGGTAATTTGACACTGTTTCACCAAATAAATATAGGTAATTGTCATCCCTTTTATCTCAATGGTTTATGTTAGGTTATACGTTTAAATGTCCCAACCGCACCAAATACGTTTAAACACTCACTACAATAATATGTTTGTTTAAACAGGAATGTGCCCAAAATTACAAAAAAACACCTTAGTTTTCACTAAGATGTTGATTGACTTTTGATTCAATTAAGTGCGTCATCGATTGAAACAATTCATTCAATTCGATTTGCGTCTGAATATATTCATTAAACAATGGATTAGCGAATAACTCCTCTTCCATTTCATTTAATTCTGCTTGAACTTGAGCTGCGGCATTTGATTTCGCATAATGCTCGTATTTCACCGCTTCCTTTTGTTTAGCAATGTAACGTTCGTATAAGTCCATGATTTTTTTATTTTGATGAACTTTAATAGCCATTTGTTCGTAAGCTGCGATGACTTGATCCTCATTTAGTAATTGGTTTAATTGGTTCAGTGATTTTAATTCTATTGAATTAGTTTGCATCTTCTACCATCTCACCTAATAAGTGCCATGTTTTTGCTTGTGTTATTTTTACTTTAACCACTTGCCCGATCGAATCCATATTACCTTTGAAGTTAACTAACTTTTGATTACGTGTGTAACCGGCTAAAACCGTGTCATCATTTTTACTTGTTCCTTCAACTAACACTTCAACAACATGACCATCTAATTTCATATTTGCTTCTTTATATTGACGGTTAATGATTTCATTTAATCGATGCAGACGATCTTTTTTCACATCCGCTGGGACATCATCTTCCATTTTAGCCGCCGGTGTTCCTTCACGTGCTGAGAAAATAAATGTAAATGCCCCTTCAAATCCTACTTCTTTAACTAATGATAATGTTTCTTGGAATTGCTCTTCCGTTTCACCTGGGAATCCAACAATAATATCTGTTGTTAAAGAAACATCTGGAATCGCCGTACGAATATCCTTAACGAGTTGTAAATACATTTCACGTGTATATTTTCGGTTCATACGTTTTAAGACTTCGTTGTTTCCTGATTGAACCGGTAAATGAATATACTCCATTAAATTTCCACGTTTCGCTAATGCATCAATCGTTAATTGATCAAAGTCACGTGGATGCGATGTTGTAAATCGAATACGTGGCATCTCTTCTTTATGTAAATCATTTAATAAGTCACCAAATGTGTATTCACGATCTTTGAAGTCTTTTCCATAGGCATTAACATTTTGCCCTAGTAACGTGACCTCTTTATAGCCTTCACTTGCTAAGTGTTTAATTTCAGCGATAATATCTTCAGGTAATCGAGAACGTTCTTTCCCACGCGTATATGGTACGATGCAATACGTACAGAACTCATCACATCCATACATAATATTAACCCATGCTTTAATATTTCCTGCACGTGCACGTGGCATATTTTCAATAATATCCCCTTCTGTTGACCAAACTTCAATAATACGTTCTTTCCCCATGACCGCATTATATAAATACTCTGGTAAACGATAAATATTATGTGTTCCAAATATTAAATCGACATGCGGGTATTTTTCTAATAACTTATTCACGACTTTTTCTTCTTGTGACATACAGCCACACACACCTAAAATTAGATCAGGATTATGGCGTTTTAACTTAATTAAACGCGCTAATTCTCCAAATACTTTATTTTCAGCATTTTCAC
>DNGE01000126.1:12530-12831 GCA_003486705.1 Bacillota bacterium | reverse complement strand
ATACTTTATTTTCAGCATTTTCACGAATCGCACACGTATTTAAAATAATAATATCCGCTTCTTCTTGCTTACTCGCTTTCGTAAAACCTAATTCCTCTAAAATCCCAATAATCGCTTCTGTATCATGCTCATTCATTTGGCATCCGTACGTTTGAATAAAGTGTTTTTTACCTTGTCCGATTTTCTTAATCGACTCTTCAATCACAAAGTCACGGTGCACACTTACATCTTCACGCCCACGTTTACGCGCATCTTGAATACTTGGACGTTGGAAATACTTACTGTAATCTTTTTCTTCTTT
>DNGE01000126.1:12044-12331 GCA_003486705.1 Bacillota bacterium | reverse complement strand
ACTGGTTTAACAGCACTCACTTGATTTTTCTGTTGTTCATTCATCTTTTATCACCTATATCTTACGTTCATTATTCGCAAACTTCAATCATTTGATCGACATCAAAACATCCGTGATTTCAGTTTTCCTTTTTCATTATACAATACTCACTATTATACATTTTAACGCAACATTTATCAACTTTTGAGCGTATCATTCTACCGACTTAACACACTAATTTTACTGTTTAATTAAATTTTACCGCCACTCATTTAAGATTGTGTTATTTTCATTCCGTCGCATCTAAA
>DNGE01000126.1:11340-11758 GCA_003486705.1 Bacillota bacterium | reverse complement strand
AAAAAAACAAGCTCAACTACTAGCTTGTTTTCATATCTTGATTTAAGAGATGTACTGTCGGGACACGTCATAAAATATTATTTAATCGCCAGCCACTACCCGACACCAACAACAAATTGTTTGGTGCGGGAGTTGCTAGTTTTGATAAAAATAATGTCTTAACGAGCTTCAACAATTAATTTAATAGCTGTGCGTTCTTCACCATCGATGACGATATCTGTAAACGCAGGGACACAAATTAAATCTTTTCCTGTAGGAGCTACATACCCTCGCGCAATCGCTATTGCTTTTACTGCTTGATTTAAAGCACCCGCCCCAATTGCTTGAATTTCAACAAGGCCTCGTTCACGAAATGCATTCGCTAAAGCCCCAGCAACCGAGTTAGGATTAGATTTTGATGATACTTTTAATATTTCCA
>DNGE01000126.1:7184-11142 GCA_003486705.1 Bacillota bacterium | reverse complement strand
TTTGATGATACTTTTAATATTTCCATACTAGTCCGTTGTCAAAACTTTATAAAACTCTAAAAGATTTGTCTATTTCCCTTGAATACCTTGATTTCGCCCTCACATTAATCCAAGCTACTTTCTCATTCTATATGATTTAAGGGCCTAACATCCATACGATAAAGAGCTATCGTCCAAGTTAATCTAATAATTGACTAGCTTGCACATACCTCATTTGATTTTTTCATAACATTCCTTACGACAGATTGATCTTCCCATTATGCATTTGTCATAAAGTGAAACTTTGTCGCTGAATCAAATAAGTTAGTTAGACTCTTCACCTTACGGCACAAACATCCTGAAGTTTTTATAAATATTTGTACAACAGTCACCTCCCCCTTCATTTGTTTTACATAGTAAGTGTATGCGCCCCTTTCACAATACATGACTACTTTTAAAAGCTATTTTCCTTCTTCAAGTTGATACGTGTAATTGAACTTGATTTACCTGTTTTTTCATTCACTTCAAATAAGACAGCATTTAATTGAGATGAACCACTTTCTACTGCATTGAATCGGATTGGTAACCCTTCAATAAACTTCTGAATGACGTTATCTTTTTCTACCCCAATAACACCATCAAGTGGACCTGTCATCCCTACATCTGTAATGTAGGCACAGCCTTTCGCTAACACGCGTTCATCGGCTGTTGGCACATGTGTATGTGTTCCTAAAACGGCACTAACACGTCCGTCTAAATAATAACCTAATGCAATCTTTTCACTGCTTGCTTCGGCATGGAAATCAACCACAATAATATTCGTACGTTTTTTTGCTTCCTCAATTAAAGCATCTGCCGTAATAAACGGACAATTATTCATTGGTAAGAACGTACGGCCTTGTAAAGAAATAACCGCCACTTCATAACTATTAAATTTTAAGAACGTTAGTCCTTTACCTGGGTTGCTTTCAGGGAAATTTCCAGGGCGAACTAAGTAATCAGCACTATCAATAAAATCAAAAATTGATCGATTATCCCACGTATGATTACCTAGTGTCACAGCATTAACACCATTTTCTAATAAGAACTTATAATATTTTTCATTAATCCCTTTTCCATGGGCAATATTTTCACCATTTGCAATAATGATATGCGGTTTGTATTTCTCTCTAATCTTAGGTAATTGCTCTTTAATTATATCTCTTCCAAGTGATCCAAAAATATCACCAATGAATAAAATTTTCATGTCATCAGCCTTTCTAGGTGTTTACTATAGTTTTTGCTTTTTTTATTATTATATAATTATTTGCGCTATAATCAAAGTAAAAAGCTATTGATGTTATCCATCAATAGCTTCGCCACCTTGACTAAGTCTTTATTTTCAAAAGAATTATCTAGCAGTTTCTACAACTCGAGTTTCTCGAATAACCGTAATTTTAATATTCCCTGGATATTCAAGTTCATTTTCAATCGTTTGGCGAATTTCTCTTGCTACACGATGAGCTTGTAAATCATCTAATTGTTCTGGAATGATGCTAACACGCACTTCTCGACCTGCTTGAATAGCAAACGCTTTGTCTACTCCTTCAAAACGAGTCGCGATGTGTTCTAATTGCTCTAAACGTTTCACATAGTTTTCTAACGATTCACTACGCGCACCTGGTCTTGCAGCTGATAAGGTATCGGCAGCAGCGACAATGACAGCAATTAAACTCTTCGGTTCAACATCGCCATGATGCGATGCAATGGCATCCATAACAACTGGATGTTCACGATAACGTGTTGCTAATTCAATTCCAATTTCAACGTGACTACCTTCTACTTCATGATCAACAGCTTTACCGATGTCATGTAATAATCCAGCACGTTTAGCTAACTTAACATCTTCACCAAGTTCAGCAGCTAAGATACCCGATAAGAAGGCAACTTCCATTGAATGTTTTAACACGTTTTGACCGTAACTTGTACGATAATTTAAACGTCCTAAAATTTTCATTAAGTCAGGATGAACTTTTCCAATACCAACTTCAAAGACAGCATTTTCACCGTATTCACGAATGCGCATATCAACTTCACGTCTTGTTTTTTCAACAATCTCTTCGATACGAGCCGGGTGAATACGTCCATCTTGAACTAATGTTTCAAGCGTAATTCGTGCAACTTCACGACGAATTGGATCAAAACTTGATAATACGACCGCTTCTGGCGTATCATCAATGATTAAGTCGACACCTGTTAAGGATTCAATCGTACGAATATTTCGACCTTCACGACCGATAATTCGACCTTTCATTTCATCACTTGGTAAGTTAACAACATTAACCGTATAATCACTCGTTTGTTCAGAAGCATATTTTTGCATCGCGAGAACAATCATCTCTTTTGCTTTTTTATCTGCTTCAAGTCTTGCTTTTTCTTCTTCTTCTTTAATGTACTTTCCAATTTCTAGTGACATTTCATCTTCAACACGTCTGAAAATGATGTCTCTAGCATCTTCAAGAGATAAGCCTGAAATTTCAATTAATTTTTGACGTTGTTCTTCCAACGTCTCTTCCACTTTGCTTTCAAGTTCTTTTAGTTCGAGTTGTTTTTCAGCTATAGCTTCATCTTTTTTCTCAAGCGCAATCTCACGTTTTTCTAAATTTAATATTCGACGATCAATTGTTTCTTCTCGTTGTACTAGACGTTCTTCTAAACGGATCAGTTCGTTTTTCTTTTCTTTGATATCACGATCCGTTTCCATTTTCATTCGGTGAACCTCTTCTTTTGTTTCTAAAAGAGATTCCTTTTTCTTTGCTTCAGCTTCTTTCTCTGCTTTTGAGATAATATGTGCTGCAGACTGTCCAGCTTTTTCTAATTCAGCATCATACAATTTTTTCCTCACAAAGTACCCAATAACTAACCCTATTATTACTAGCAAAATGGAGATGATAATTTGAACAAAATCCATGGTACACCTCCAAATAGTAAATATTTATTGTTTCTCCGCCATAGAAGTATGATCTCTATAGTTTACTACGTAAGTATTCATTAAAATACTACATATACTATTTTAATATTATTGTAAGAACATGTCAACAATTCCACTCAAAACTAATAAAAAGTGCACCAAAAATGTGTGCACTTTCACTTAATATTTATTATTCCGCTTCAAACATTGACTCATCACTTGCATCTGATGGTGTTATGTTAAGTTCAACTCTAATTTTATTTGCGATTTCTTCCATGATAAATGCATTCTCTTTTAAGAACAGTTTTGCATTTTCGCGACCTTGTCCCATTTTTTCACCTTGGTAAGAATACCATGATCCACTTTTCTCAACAATATTATATTCAACGGCTAAGTCTAAGATTTCACCTTGTTTAGAAACCCCTTCTCCATACATAACATCGACTTCTACTGTTTTAAAAGGTGGGGCAACTTTATTTTTAACAACTTTTATTTTGGCAACATTTCCGACAATATCAGTTCCTAATTTAATCGCTTCTCCACGTCTTACTTCTAAACGAATCGTTGAGTAGAATTTTAAAGCACGTCCACCTGGCGTTACTTCTGGATTACCAAACATAATACCTACTTTTTCACGAACCTGGTTGATAAAGATGGCAATTGTTTTTGTTGTATTGATCGCACCAGATAATTTACGTAAAGCTTGTGACATTAAACGGGCTTGTAATCCAACGTGTGAATCTCCCATATCTCCTTCAATTTCAGCTTTTGGAACTAATGCTGCAACCGAGTCAATAACTAAGATATCAATGGCACCACTTCGAACAAGTGCTTCAGCAATTTCTAATGCCTGCTCACCTGTATCCGGTTGTGAAATTAATAATTCATCTGTATCTACACCTAATTTATGCGCATAAGCTGGATCTAAGGCATGTTCAGCATCGATAAACGCTGCTGTTCCACCTTGTTTTTGAACCTCTGCAATGGCATGTAAAGCAAATGTTGTTTTACCTGAACTTTCTGGTCCAT
>DNGE01000126.1:6823-6986 GCA_003486705.1 Bacillota bacterium | reverse complement strand
TTACCTGAACTTTCTGGTCCATAAATCTCAATGACACGTCCACGAGGATATCCTCCGACACCTAGTGCTGCATCAAGTGCTAATGATCCTGATGAAATTGTCTCGATTTTTGTATCGGTTTTTTCACCAAGTTTCATAATTGAACCTTTACCGTATTGTTTTT
>DNGE01000126.1:6341-6599 GCA_003486705.1 Bacillota bacterium | reverse complement strand
ATTGAACCTTTACCGTATTGTTTTTCAATACTTTTTAAAGCTTGCATTAAGGCCGCTTCACGATTATTGCTCATTTTAATTCCTCCATTTTTTATTATCTCATATATAACATACCCATTTTGTGCGTGTTTTCCTTTTTCTAAATCCATCATATCTTATTTTTTTTATTAACGCAAGAAAAAAAGCGAACAAAAATTCGCTTTTTTCATTAATCTTTTAAAACATGAATGTTTTTATAAATATATTCAATTCCTGATG
>DNGE01000126.1:432-6157 GCA_003486705.1 Bacillota bacterium | reverse complement strand
ATATTTCATTAATCTTTTAATACATGAATGTTTTTATAAATGTATTCAATTCCAGATGCAACCGTTAAAATAACCGCTAAAGCGATAAACACTTGGTCAACCGGTAAATTAATTAATTCAAATGGATAGTTTAATAAAAGCAATGTTGAAATCATAATAAATTGAACCACTGTTTTTAATTTTCCTAACCAACCTGCTGCAATAACAACACCTTTTGCAGCTGCAACGGTTCTAAATCCTGTTACGATAAACTCGCGCGCTAAAATCACGAAAACAACCCAACCTGGAATTAAGGTATTTTCTAATAACATTAACAAGGCAGCTGTTACTAAAAGTTTATCCGCTAACGGGTCCATAAACTTACCTAAATCAGTAATCATGTTATATTTACGAGCGACATATCCATCAATAAAATCCGTGATGGCAGCTAATAGGAAAATAACTAATGCAATAACGTTTGAATACGGAATGACGTAATCGTTAATCTGAAGTGGATTAAAAACTAAATTTGGAATATAAAAACAGACAATAAAAAATGGTATTAATATCACGCGTAATAGCGTCAACTTATTTGCTAAATTCATAATCTCTCACCTACTCAAATTTAATATTCAAGGTTACATATTGATGTGGAATTGTTTGATCAATTTCAACGACTTCATCATTAATTGTTAATTGAACCACACCGACATTACCAATGTTTAAGACAATTGCCCCTTGATTATTAACTAAATTTTCTTTTACTACTTTATACACTTGTGTCTCTTGGTCTTTAAAAACAGCCCCTGGAATAATGGTTGTCGTATCTAATTTTGCATCAAACCAACAATCACCACTAAATAATAAACCTAAGTCAAATTCTGCATCTTTTGACGTGATATCATATGTTGTCATTTGATCTTCTTTTGACACCAAAGTCACGACCGTTTTAGGTTTTTCTTCCTCAACAGGTTCGCTTGGTTGTTCGGTTGTTTCATCTGTTTGGTCTGTTTGATCCGTTTTTTCTTCTGTATCTGTTGTGATATTTGAAGAATTAGGATTTGTAATTTCAATATTTTCTTTATTACCACTTTCATCTTTTGATGGGAAATTGTTTATGATCGCCAAGACACCAGTCCCCCCGACAAAAACAATAGCTAATATAAGAACTACGCGCATCATGTTTTTATTCGTTCGTTTGACTTTTTCTGTCTTTACTTTTGTCATGACTGTATTTTTTATCTCTTCACCGTAAAACTGTTGATATAAATCATCAACATTTAATTTTAGGACACTTGCATATTTTTTTATGTACATTTTGACATAAAACTGATCATAGCGTTCAAACTGCCCTTCTTCAATATGACGTAAATTTTGAATCGGTACACCAGTTTGCCTTGCAATTTCTTCTAAAGAAACATTTTTTTCTTTACGTTGTTCTAATAAATACTGAGCTAACATTTGATTTTTTTCTTTGTTACTAAAAATCATTAGAAACACCTCCCGCTACATCTACTACACACCATTAACATATAATAACACAATGCATTTTATTTAAAAAGTAACAGACTTGATTTTTTTACCAAGACCGTACATTTTCATTAGACAAATTGTGCCTTTCATTTTTAGTGCTATATAAATAGAATATCTATTTTAATACTTCTTCATGCATCTATTTGTCATGTTAAACACAAAAAAAAGCCACAATAATTGTGACTATTTAAGTTTATTTATTTTTGCATAAATAGCATTTTGTAAGCCATGTTCTGTACCGTTGTACTGCAATCGGATGCCTCCTCGTACTCAGGTGGTAATTATCTGTCTGTAGATGAACTCTACCTCCCTAAGCGTTGAATTCCACTTCGGAAGTGCCCCTACCAATTTTTGGGTTTCTCGCTCGTGGGGTTTACCCGTTCCACTTCACTGTTTCCAGTGAATATCGTCACTGTGGCACTTTTATAGGTACTCAAGCCATATCGTAAGACTTAGGCTTTTTCCCGGCCGTCAGCTAAATCATTAGCTGCCCTAACTTATTGTTTCGTTAGGCACGAACACTACAACCATCTCAGGTTGTGCGAGCATGGACTTTCCTCAGCGCAACTGAATGCACCGCAATTACCCAAATGCTATGTGCTTATTATGTCAAAAATTCAACGAAAAGTCAAACGTTAACTTTTGGAACGTTTAACATAATTTGATTTTTACTCTTTTTATAAGAATAAGAGATCTGTTTTATCACGTCGTGGTTAAATATTTTTCACTTGCCAAACTCATAATAAATATAATTTAGAATTCCACTGAATAAAAATTGACAATTATCTACGTAACAGAGAAGTATTTCCATTCATCATTAGCTTTTTTTCCTTTTTTTTGATATTATATTGTCATGGGAGGTGGCAGTAAAAGTGAATTATCCTCACAAAAAGAAACTTGTCTCACCAACAACGTCATCAACTAATTTTGGCAAGCGTGGGATGTCATTTGAAGATGATTTACAACGATCAAATGATTTTTACCTAGCCAATGGCATTGCGGTTATTCATAAAAAACCTACCCCTGTTCAGATCGTGAAAGTTCACTATCCTAAACGAGCAGCCGCAGTGATTACTGAAGCGTATTTTAGAACACCATCGACAACAGATTTCAATGGTATTTACAAAGGAAAATATATTGATTTCGAAGCTAAAGAAACATCTAATGTGACCATATTTCCGCTTCAAAATCTTCATAGCCATCAAGTTGAACATATGAAACAAGTGGCAAATCAAGGGGGAATTGTCTTTCTTCTAGTTAATTTTTCTAAATTTAATGAAATTTATTTACTACCGAGTGAAAAGCTAATTGATTTTTGGCAACAATATAAGGTAGGAACAAGAAAATCTATTAAATTAGAAGAATTCAAAACGTTCGGGACGCTAATTAAGCAAGGGGCCTACCCTAGAATTGATTATCTAAAAGTCGTTGATGAACTATTTTTATAAAGGCGGTGACAAATTTGAATAATGAAAAACCATTCATGAAATTTTTAAAAAGTTTTTTCCAATCATTATGGACCGTGATTAAAGGATTTTTATTAGTCTTTTTACTCGGTGGTATTGCTGCGATGATGATTGGTGGATTTATCCTGGTCAAAACAATTGAAACAGCTCCTGAGCTGGATGTGTCAAAAATTTATGCCACAGAATCAACTTATATTTATGACCAAGACGGAAACCTAATTACAATCCTTGGTGTTGAACAACGCGAGTGGGTTTCATACAGTGACATCTCGCCTGTGTTAATCGATGCCATTATTGCAACTGAAGATTCAAAGTTCTTTGAACACCACGGTGTTGACTGGCAACGTTTCTTAGTTGCCCTTGTCACGAACTTAGCTTCAGGGGAATTCGATCAAGGTGCCTCAACGTTAACGCAACAGTTAATCAAACAATCTCATTTAACAAGTGAAAAAAGTATTGATCGTAAAATTAAAGAAATCTATCTATCAATGCAGTTAGAAAAAGTATTAACGAAAGAACAAATTATTGAAGCTTATTTAAACTATTCTCCATTTGGTGGAAGTGTTTATGGAATTCAAAGAGCGGCTGAATATTATTTCGGCAAAGAAGCAAGCGACTTAACATTAAGTGAAGCCGCAACGCTTGCAGGAATTGTTCAATCACCTAATAGACATCGTCCAGATACTTATCCAGAAAGTGCTGAAACACGCCGCAATACGGTTTTAAAACTTATGGTTAAGCATGGATATATTAATGATAATATGGCAACTTTAGCTGCTGCTCAACCGATTACAGATATGTTAGTGTATGAAACAAGTGGTGTGGATGATAAAACCCAATACCAATCATATATTGATGTCGTTTTAAATGAAGTTCGAGATAAATACGGTCTTGACCCTTACTCTGGATTACAAATTTACACGTATATGGATCCTGAAGCGCAAGCTCATGTTTACAACATCCAAAACTCTGGAGAACTTGTTAATATTCCGCAAGACATGCAATCAGGGATTGTCTTTATGGAAACAAGCACAGGTTATGTAAAAGCCATCGGTGGTGGTTCTAACCAAGTTGGAGAACGTCAATTTAATTATGCGACTCAAATCAAGCGTCAACCTGGATCAACGGCAAAACCAATTTTCGCTTATGGTCCTGCAATGGAATATAAAGGTTGGGGGACTGGTACAACGATTACAGATGAACTTTACACGTATCAAACAAGTTCAAATACAGTTATTCGAAACTGGGACCGCATTTATCGCGGAAATGTAACCGTTCGTGATGCCTTAAACAATTCATTAAACGTCCCAGCGGTTAAAGCCTTTAATGCAGCGGGTATTGATAATGTAAAAGAATTTGCTAGCAATTTAGGAATGCCTGATGCGGATGAAATTTATGAATCTGCAGCGATTGGTGGGGTTTCAGAAGGATACTCACCATTAATCATGGCTGGTGCTTATGCAGCATTTGGTAATGAAGGGGTATATAATGAACCGATTACCGTTGCTGAAATCGTTCAACCTGATGGGACAACCATTTACGCTGACCAACGTTCTGAAAAAGTGATGTCTGAAGAAACTGCTTATTTAATGACAGATGCTTTACATAGCGTTATGACAACTGGAACAGGAACTCGCGCAAATGTCGCTGGAATGTATTTATCTGGTAAAACAGGAACAACAAACTTCCCTGAGGAAATGAATATGCCATCAGGTGCAATTCGTGACTCATGGTTCATCGGATATTCAAGCCATTACACGGCTGCTATTTGGACAGGATATGATGATTCAGCCGTTGATTCAAGTGGTAATCGAAAATATATCACAAGTTCTGGACAAGCAACGTCTTGGTCTATGTTCCATCAAGTGATGAAAAAGTTAAATCCACTCGATAGTACAAAACCTACTCAACCTAGCACGATTGTTTCTTCTTCAATCGAAAAAGAAAGCTACCCTGTTAAGTTACCATCATCATTAACACCGAGCGCTTATGTGACAACCGAATTATTTGTTCGTGGCACACAACCAACAGAAGTTTCAACTCGATTCCAAAAGTTATCTACCCCACAAAATGTAAAAGGAACTTATGATGGAAAGACATTAAGTATGTCATGGGATCACATTGATAACTATACGTTATCTAAAGATGATATTTCATCTAAATTAAGCGTCCATTCTGCAAATCAAAATAAGAACAGCTTAAGTAGCTATGCAAAAGTTGAGCCAGCTGAGCATTTATTACGTATGATGTTAAATCAGATTAATACGATTGGTTCAACAATTTATAACGTATACGCTACTGATCTTAGCGGTAATACGGTTGACCTTGGTTCAACAACAAGTAATTCGTTTAATTTAACTATTTCTGTTGCAGATATGTCATTCTTAACTGAGTTTTATGTCAATGTTACGTATGAAAAGCACTCAGCCTTAGCAAGTGATAACTCTACTGCTGTGACAATTAACTGTGACAGTTGCTATACACCAGTAACCATGCCAAACATGAGTGGTTGGACAAAAGATAAAGTCACGTCTTGGGCAACTGAAAATAGTATTATCGTTAAATTCGAAACTCTAATTGACCCTTCTACTACAGCTGGTACAGTTATTTCAACTAATCCAAGTGAAGGATCGATTTTAAAACCAAATGATCAGTTAACAGTTGTCATTGCTGAAGAACAAGTGGTTATTCCACCGACTGAAGATAACGAAGACACTGATAGCGGCAATAATAATAATAATAATAAT
>DNGE01000126.1:0-161 GCA_003486705.1 Bacillota bacterium | reverse complement strand
GGAAACAATAGCGGAGACTCTGGTACAACTCCACCAGAAACTTTAGATGGGAGTACAACCCCTGTTGGAACCCTTCTCATCACGCCATTTACAAAATTGTTTCAATTATTTAAATAATATTTAAGTAGGAAGCCTTGGCTTCCTACTTTTTTTTCATCATA
>DNGE01000012.1:22267-22635 GCA_003486705.1 Bacillota bacterium | reverse complement strand
TTCTATTTCTCTTTACTGTATCACCGTAACATCCTCTGCACCAAAACTTCCTATTTACATGTACATATTTTAATTTTATATGTCTATCAGATATCATTAAACTGCTTTTTTCTTTTAAGTAACTCATAAACGTTGATACAGTTAACTTTGATGGCATACTTACTAACATTTCAATGTGATTTTGACATGCATTGACTTCTATTATTTCTACATCTTTTCTTTCACACAGTTCTCTTATTATTTATCCAGTACTTGTTTTATACTTTCCATATATAAGTTATCTACTATATTTTGATGTAAGTATTGTGAACTATTCACATTTTTAAGTTGCATGTGCTAAACTTTTGTTATCCTTCATGGATATACCT
>DNGE01000012.1:21703-22125 GCA_003486705.1 Bacillota bacterium | reverse complement strand
TTTTAAGTTGCATGTGCTAAACTTTTGTTATCCTTCATGGATATACCTTCTAATGTCTTGATAAAGTGATCGGGAAACCTGTTTTATCTTAGACATTAGGAGGTTTTTTTATTTTAAGGTGCGTTAGACATTGGTTTTGGTAATTGTTACATTGCTATAACCACCTTGTTGAGTTAAAATTTCATAAAGCAAATGGATTTAATAGAATTGATTTGCTGATTTCATCATTTTCATCTAACAGAGTCTTATTTTAATATCACTCTAAAAGGAAAAGCACTCGATTACTAAGTAGTAATAAAGTGCTTCTACGACTTATATTTTTTACTCACCAACACTATTTGACAAAGAGCCGAATAAAAAACAAAAGAAAAAGCACCTCATTACTGATTAGTAATGTAGTGCCTCTACGACTTCATTGTAAA
>DNGE01000012.1:4463-21408 GCA_003486705.1 Bacillota bacterium | reverse complement strand
GGGTGGTTTTTATTTATATACAAAAAAAGGAACCACCGAAGTGGTTCCAAAAAAGAATTAACGTTTTGAGAACTGTGGAGCACGACGAGCTGCTTTAAGTCCGTATTTTTTACGTTCTTTAGCACGTGAGTCACGAGTTAATAATCCCATTGGTTTTAAAGTAGCGCGGTTTTCAGCATCTACTTCTAATAAAGCACGAGCGATTCCTAAACGGATAGCTCCAGCTTGTCCAGTTAATCCTCCACCGTTAACGTTTACGAAGATATCGTAAGCGCTAGTAGTTTCAGTTAATGCTAATGGTTGCATGATATCTAAACGAGTAGCTGCTGATGGCATATACTCTTCGAATTCACGTCCGTTGATTGTTACTTTACCAGTTCCAGGTACTAAACGTACACGTGCAACTGAACTTTTACGACGACCAGTTCCTAAATATTGTACAGTCATTATAGTTACCTCCCTCTTAATTATCCGCGAAGTTCGTAAACTTCTGGTTTTTGTGCTGCATGTGGATGTTCAGCTCCAGCGTAAACAAATAATTTTTTACCTGTCGCGCGTCCTAAACGTCCTTTTGGTAACATACCTTTGATAGCTAACTCTAACATACGTTCTGGTTGCTTGTCTAACATTTCACCAGCAGTACGTACAGTTAAACCACCTTGGTATTGAGAGTGACGGTAGTATAATTTGTCTTGCATTTTGTTACCTGTTAATTTGATTTTATCTGCATTGATGATTACTACGTAATCTCCGCAGTCCACGTTTGGAGTGAATGTTGGTTTATGTTTTCCACGTAATAGTGTTGCAACTTCTGTAGATAAACGTCCTAAAGTTTTATCTGCAGCGTCAACAACAAACCATTTACGATCTACTTCATGAGCTTTTTGCATAAATGTTGTGCGCATTGATCTGCCTCCTGCTTCTAATTAAACTGTATTATTTTCAAATTGTTCGAAAACTTGGTGGGGCTCAAGTTCTCTTGAAATCAAAGAAAATGTACCGTTAGCTATTTTACCTTTTATTTCGGTTTTTTTCAAGTACTTTTTCAATAATATTTCGATTTTCATTTAATTTCCTTTTTTATCGATTAAAATAACTGCCTATTTTCATATAAATCTTTATTTCCAATAGAAAAAAACACAAAAAAGCTTAACTCATTATGAAACGTAATGATTTTAAAACTGTAATTGCGTTATGAATCTAATTGATAATAATTATTTTATAATGACTATCATAAGCATGCGTTACGGTAATCAACAAATCAGGGCAATTTTCCCCGTTATTATTATAACACTATTTATACAAGTTATGAATAATCAAATTTTGGTTAGTATAAAATTTTCGACATTTTGTGCCCTTTTTTCGTATGTTGCCCCCAAAATGTGGTTCAATATTGCATCGTGCATGCTCTACATATATAAGGATACTGATTACCATTAAAAAAAGACAAGAAGAAAAGTCTCCTTATCTTAAAGTAAAACAATTTTCGTCAAAACATATACCAGAATAAAGCCAGGGATTCCTAGTGTACCTGTTAAAAATGCTGTGACGTAATTTAGTGGAACGAATAGATTGAAGTATGCACCGACCATATTGAATACATACAGTGCAAAAGCTCCGATTATGAATCTTTTAATTAGCCATCCTACTGCTTTCATACAATATCCCTCCTAAGCAAAGTCTATGTTCACTTTTTTGGGGATATTACTATTTTGAGTTTAAACTTTTAAGTTAAATTGTCTCTTATAGATTTAAGCAATTGGAATGAACTTACCTCCAACATAAATGATGATTCCTAAGACGATAACAAAACCTATACAATATTTCACGGTTTTGCTAAGTAAGGTTCCTTCTTGTCCAACGAGATTGGTTGCTGAGGCCGCAATGGCGATGCTTTGTGGCGAAATCATTTTTCCAAGCGTTGCTCCGGATGTATTAGCTGCGGCTAACCAGTAGTCACTAACGCCAATTTGTTTTGCAACTGATGTTTGAAGTGATCCAAATAGCAAGTTGGCTGATGTATCGCTACCAGTAATGAATGTTCCGAGTGCACCAAGGAATGGTGAGATGATTGGGAAGAATGTTCCGGTTACACTAACAAGTACGACTGCAATGGCCTGAATCATTCCACTGTAATCCATAATTTTAGCAATCGAGACAATCGCTAAAACGGTAATAATTGAAAGTGTCATTTTCTTGCATGTTTTAACAAAGATTGAAGCCATTACGCCTAGTGAGCATCCTTGTATAAATCCTGCGATGACCGTTGCAATAATAATTAACACACCGGGTGTTAATAACCATTTAAAACTTGTGACTGCCGCATTTGGTCCTTGATATATTTTAAGAGACGTTTTAATGTGTGTTAACGGTTCGTGAATAAATGGCACGACTGGTGATGTTACTAAAATAAAGATTAAAATTAAGATGTAAGGTAACCAAGCCATAACAGCTTCTTTAAATGTAACTTGATCTTCTTTTCGTTTCGCTTCTTTATTTTTATAAAATAGTAACGCAACGCCAATCGTTGCAGCTAAACTTATAAGTCCACCGAAAACTGAAGGTAATTCTGCTCCTAATGCTTTTGAAATATATAATTGTGGTAAGGCAAATGCAAGACCAGATACAAGCGTAATTCCAACAACACCTTTTAATCCTTTAAACCCTTTTCCCGTTAAAATCACAAGGATAAACGGAATGATGATCATAAAGATAAAGGTTTGAACGACAATCGTGTAGCTGAGTTGTGTCACACCTAATCCGGTTACTTCAGCGAGTGTTGAAACAGGAATTCCAACGGCTCCAAACGCGGTTGGGACCGTGTTTGCAATTAAACATAAGATGGCCGCAAACAATGGGTTAAAACCAAGCACAGCGAGTAAACTAGCAGGAAGTGCAACGGCAGTTCCGTATCCCGCTACACCTTCTAAAAATCCACCAAATGCCCATGCGATAATTAAGACTTGAATGCGTGGGTCACTTGAGATACCAGCTAACATTGTTTTTATAACATCCATTTTCTTTGTATGAAGAGCTAAATTATACGTGAATAGCGCACCAATAATGGTAATCATAATTGGCCATAGCCCATATAAAATACCTTCTACTATTGCACTTGACACTTCTAATAAAGTCGATTTAAAAAAGAAAATGGCAAGCACTGAGGTAATAGCGACACCTAGCAAAGTCGAGATGTGTGCTGGTTTATTTAGCACACCAAGCATTACGATTAAAAAGATGATTGGAATTAACGCAATTGCGAATAAAAAATACTCATTCATCATTTAACCTCCAAATTCATGATTTATTTCATTGTCTTGTACTATTTTGTGTGATTTAGCGAAATTTAATCAGAAATTCGACAAAAACACCAATATTTTTGTGTGATTTAAAAATTAAAAGAGCCACCTCAGGTGGCTCTTCTTGTTATAGTAGTTCACGACGCCCTTCTAAAGCACGAATGAGTGTTACTTCATCGGCATACTCAATTGAACGGCCCATTTCTAAACCGCGAGCAATACGTGTTACTTTTACATCTGTATTTTGTAATAATCTCGCAATGTACTGGCTTGTTGCATCACCTTCAAGCGTTGCGCTTGTTGCTAAGATTAATTCTTTAACTTCATCGTCTTTTAAACGTTCAATTAACGCTGGAATCCCAATGTCTTCAGGTCCCATTCCATCTAGTGGAGATAATACCCCATTTAAGACGTGGTAAAGTCCTTTATAACCTCTCATACGTTCAATGGCAATAACATCTTTAGGATCTTGTACAACGGCAATTGTTGTACGATCACGATGTGTATCGCTACAAACATAACAAGGATTTGAGTCGGTAATATGTCCACAGACCGGGCACTTAAACAATTGACGCTTACTATCAATCAATGCTTTAGCAAACGTTGTCACGTCATCTTCTTTCATGTTCGTAATCACATGGAAAGCTAGACGTTCAGCTGTTTTATGTCCGATACCAGGTAGTTTACTAAAACTCTCAATTAATTTTGTAATAGGTTGTGGATATTGCATAGTATCTCCTTAGAATAATCCTGGGATGTTCATACCTTTAGTGAATTGTCCCATGACTTCTTGGCTTTTTTCATCAACTTGGTTCATTGCATCGTTTAACGCTAATAAAATGCAATCTTCTAATGTTTCAACATCTTCAGGATCTACAACATCTGGATTAATTTTAACACTTACTAATTCTTTTGTTCCGCGAACTTCAATTGTTACCATTCCACTCGCAGCAGATCCTGTGAAGATTGCTTCTTCAATTTCTTTTTGTGCTTTTGTCATATCTTTTTGCATTTTTTGAATTTTCTTTAACATCATTGGGTTCATCTTCATTTTCTCCTATTCATCTACAATATTAACTAAATCTGATCCATACCATTCAATCGCTTTTGAAACAATCGTATCTTCATTAGTTTGGACTTCCTCATTATAATTTATCACATTTTTAATATCCTGACTATATTGATTTAGCTTCGGCTCAACACCTTGCTTTTTTTGTTCAAGATATGATTGTCTTTGTTCTAACCAAAACGATTCTGGTAAGACAATAAACGGATAATGTTCTCCAAATAAGTAATCCACAAGTTGCGTCGCAACTTTCTTATTATCCTCTCGCAACAGACGTTTGCAACCCGGCTCATGTTTATACGTTAAGATAAAGCCTTCAGTTGAAGCCGCAACAGGCGTTCCATCTGTTAGTAATACGATAACATCTTTATATTGTGGCATCGTTACTGGATTTAATGATTGCCATTTCGCTTCTACCGCATCTTTACTTGTTTTAGTCGCTTTCGATAAAACTTGTTCAATGGTTAGCATCCCTTCATCGACATACTCAGGTAAAATAATCTGATGTTCGACTACTTTCGGAACGAATGAATCTTTTTCACCTTGTGCAGGTTCATCATTAAATAGTGGAATTTTATATTGCGGTTCATCCATATTTATTGGACGAGTTGGTGTTGCCACAGGTGGATTATCTTGAAGATTTTTAACGAGTTGTTTTAGCTTTGTGACTTCTTGACGCAACACTTCTACTTCAGTGTGTGTCGGGGATGAAGATTCTGTTTCACTTTTTGCATCAGCTAAACTTAACAAACTAACTTCTAACATTAATTCTGGATGATTAGAATAACGTAATTCACCTTGTAATTTATTTAATTGAAATAACTTTTGAACAATTGTTTTACTTTGAATGTGTTCGGTTAGTGGGATAAATAATTCGTTATTTAGTAACAGTTGTGAAATCGCAGGATTGGCACCTATTTTTAGATATAACAATAAATCGCGGTACACACTAATAATACCTTCAATAATTCGAACAGGCTCTTTTCCTTCTGTCACCATTTCTTGAATATAATCAATGACTTGACCATATTGTTCTGTTTCAATACTATCTATTACTTTTAATAAGATTTCATATGAAATCGTTCCACTCAAGGCGTGAACATCGTCTAACTTAATCTCATCCGTTGCGTATGAAATGACTTGATCGAGTAAGCTAAGGGCATCACGCATCCCTCCATCAGCAAGTTGTGCAATCATTTCAACAGCTTCTTGTTCATAACTTAACGCTTGTTCTTTTAAAATACGCGCTAAATGATCTTCAATTTCTTTGCTTGATATTTGTTTAAAATCAAAGCGTTGACAGCGTGAAATAATCGTCGCTGGTATTTTATGTGGTTCTGTTGTCGCTAAAATAAAAATAACATGACTCGGTGGTTCTTCTAATGTTTTTAACAAGGCATTAAATGCACCTGTTGATAACATGTGAACCTCATCGATAATATACACTTTAAAACGCCCCATTGTTGGCGCATATTTCACTTTATCACGAATCTCGCGGATTTCATCAACACCGTTATTACTAGCCGCATCAATTTCAAAGACATCTGAAACAGAGCCATTTGTAATTCCAATACAATTTGGACATACATTACATGGTTCTGAAGTCGGATAATTGACACAGTTAACAGCTTTAGCAATTATTTTAGCAATTGAGGTTTTCCCTGTCCCTCGAGGTCCGCAAAATAAATACGCATGTGATAAACGTTCATTCTTTAACGCATTTTGCATCGTGCGCACAATATGGACTTGTCCGACAACATCACTAAACTGTTGTGGTCGGTAAGCTCGGTACATCGCTTGATATGACATAATAGATTCCTACTCTCACTTACTATATATAAGTCCAGAAAACTTACCACACAGTAAAACCTTACTGGACTTTTTGGGAGTTCCTCCAAAGCGGCGGAACGGGGACCCTTAGCGCCTAACGTTTGAAGGACTGAGGGTATTTCAAATTTCTATATAATTTTTGTTTAATACTTAGTCAATGAGTTAAATATTATTCACTCTTTTAACTTAAGTTAGACTTTCTATAATTAGACTTATTATAACATATTACACACCTAACATAAATTTCTTTTCTATACACCTTAATCATAGTTTGTGATACAAGTATTTTTTAATACGTACACAGCTATTACTTCATCAGAAGAACTTTCGTTCTATTTCCTAAATGGAGCGTTGCGACAATTGATTTTCATTTTTTAGCTTGTTAAATAGCATGATGTGTATTTATAAAGATTTCTATATCCGGATACATTGGGGGCTTATAAAGCGAAAGAATAAGGGTACTAGTTTAGGTTCAATGTATACAACGCAGAAAAAAACCTCCCAAATAACTTGGAAGGCCGCTAGATTAATTTAAGTGATAACGTTGTCCTTTAAGGGCGTATAAAACTTCTTCAGCAATATTTGTAACGTGATCTCCTGCACGCTCAATATATTTGTTAATTAAGATGGCATAAGCAGTACCGAAGATTTTACCATCTACGATTTTAATATGCTCAATTAATGAAGCTAGTAAATCTTGATAAATTGCATCGATTTCTTTATCTAAATCTGCTGCTTCTTTTACTTTTTGCTTATCTTCGTCTCTTAATCCTTCAATAACAAGGGTTAACATTTGAATGACGATTTCTAACATTTGCGTTAATTTGTGCACATTTTTTTGATAATGTTCAATCGAATCATTTTCTTTTACTAGGATAATGTATTCTGCAATGTTTTTAGTATAATCTGCAATACGCTCATATTCTGAAGCGAGTCGCATAACCATTAAAATTTTTCTTAAGTCACTTGCGACTGGTTGTTGACGAATAATTAAAATTGTTGCTTCTTCTGTTAACTCTTCTTGTAGGTTATCAATTTTTTGATCGCCTTTAATAATATCAAGAGCTAATTGAATATCTAGTTCTTTTAATGCTTCAATTGTTTTTGAGTATGACTTAATTGTTAAATCAGATAAATTATAAATACCTTCTACTAATAAATCATAATCGCTTTCTAATTTTGTTTTTTTCATTTCATTCAACCCCTTACACCTTATTCATAATTTTATCGTACCATATGTATGACACTTTTTATATGTACCTCAGTTACTATTTAAGAAATGGGTTAAAAACCCATGTTATTCAAAGACGTTTGATTGACATCATCTGAATATCGTTGAATTCTTAACCCATACGTATTAGTCTCGTTGTAAACAGAACAGCCTACTACTTGCATAAGAACACTCACTCTTATTAACTATATGAGCGATAAATTCCTTAATTATCCGAAGCGTCCTGTGATGTAATCTTCTGTACGTTTATCATCTGGATTAGAGAAGATTTTTTCTGTGTCATTAAATTCGATTAACTCTCCCATTAAGAAGAATGCTGTTTTATCTGAGATACGAGCAGCTTGTTGCATTGAGTGAGTTACGATAATAATAGTAAATTGTTTTTTTAATTCTTCCATTAATTCTTCAATCTTTTGTGTTGCAATTGGATCTAATGCTGACGTTGGCTCATCCATTAAAATAACTTCTGGTTCCATCGCAATAGCGCGCGCAATACATAAACGTTGTTGTTGTCCCCCTGATAAACCTAATGCCGATTTATTTAAACGATCTTTTACTTCATCCCATAATGCAGCTCCGCGTAAAGAACGTTCAACAATTTCCTCTAAACTTTTTTTATCTTTAATTCCTTGGCAACGTGGACCGTACGCAATATTATCAAAAATACTCATTGGAAACGGATTTGGTTTTTGAAATACCATTCCAACACGCGTACGCAATTTCATCACATCAATATCTGAATAGATGTCTGCATCATCTAATGATACATTTCCAGTTATTTTTACTGTTTCAATTAAGTCATTCATACGGTTTAATGTACGTAAAAACGTTGATTTCCCACACCCAGAAGGTCCAATAAATGCTGTTACTTTACGCTCAGGAATTTCAATATTTATATTATGTAAGGCTTGAAAATTACCATAAAATAAGTCTAAGCCTTTTACTTCAAATTTATTTTTCACGGTCGTCGCTCCTTTATTAACGATTAATAGTTCGCTTTACTAAACTTATTAGAGATAAAGCGTGAGAACATATTTAAAACAAATACAATAACTAAAATAACAATTCCGATTGCACATGCCATTTCAACATTTCCTGATTCTTTTACTTCAACATAGGCACGAACCGTTAAAGAGGTTCCCGTTTCAAAAATAGATAACATACCTGAGTTTGGATTAGTAGGAATTTTTGCAAATGTACCAATTGTAAATAAAAGGGCAGCTGACTCACCAATCGTACGACCAATTGATAAGATTACCCCTACTAAGATACCTGGTAAAGCACTCGGTAAAATAATTTTCGATAACGTTTGAATTTTATTTGCACCTAGTCCATAAGAAGCTTCGCGGTAACTCATAGGAACTGACTTTAAAGCTTCCTCAGTTGTACGCATCATCGTTGGTAATAATAAAATCATTAACGTTAATCCACCTGATAAAATAGACATTCCTAAGTTAAATGTATTAACGAAAATTAACATCCCAAATAAACCGTAAACGATTGAAGGAATTCCTGATAAGACTTCCGTTGCAAAACGAATTGTTTTAACTAACTTACCTGGTTTTGCGTATTCAACCATATAAATAGCTGCTAAGATTCCGACTGGTGCAGCAAATATTAATGCAATAGCAATTAACATTAATGTTGTAACGATCATCGGATAAATCCCACCACCAGGTGAAACGACTTTTAACATGACGCTTTGGCTACTATCTAACGCAGTAACGATTTCTTCACCATCTGTACCTGCTTTAATTTTAACAGAATCTGTTTCCCCTTTAACTTGCGTTAATTGGTATCCTTTTTTTACTGGAAACAGTTCATCAGCATTGTTAACAGCCGCTTTTACTGGTGAGTCTCCATCAATATCAATAATTTCATATCCTTCTTCAGTTTCAATAAATCCAAATCCGAAGTTTTCTGAATAGTAAGCACCGTCTGGTAGATTTGATGGTGTTTCAAATGTTTGATCACTATTTACAGTGACATATTGTGTTTGAGACTCATAATCATTCGTTAAAAAATCCCAACTAATTAATGACATACCGTTTGAGAAAATAAACCAAACAATAAAAATTAAAGTTCCTACAGATAACGCTGCAGATAACCAAATAAGTGATTGTAAAATTGAATCTTTTGTTTTTCTATTAAGCATTATCTTCCACCTGCTTTCGCTTGAATACGAGAAAGAACAAGATTAATAATCATAATAAAGATAAATAAGACCACAGCAGTTGAGAATAACATTTGTTCATGTAACTCTGATGCATATCCTTGTTCAAGTGCAATATTCGTCGTTAATAAACGAACGCGATCGAATATTGTTTGCGGAATTCCTGATTCCGGATTCCCAGCAACTAAGATAACAGCCATTGTTTCTCCTATAGCACGTCCTACCCCTAAAACAACACCTGTTAAAATCCCAGATTTTGCAGCTGGTATAATAACTTTAAAAATCGTTTGCATTTTTGAAGCACCTAAAGCTAACGATCCTTCTTTATAATAAGAGGGTACTGCACGAATAGATGTTTCAACGACAGCGACAATAGTAGGTAAAATCATAATCGTTAAAACAATAATGACAGCAAGTAATGAGTCTCCCGTAGGATAAGGTGAAATAGATTTTACAAATGGTGCAATAATTGCAAATCCAAATACCCCATATAAAACTGAAGGAATTGCAGCCAGTAATTCAATTGCTGGACGTACAATATTTGCTAACGGTTTTGGCGCAACTTCAGCAATAAATACAGCTGATAAAATAGCGATAGGCACACCTAACACAATAGCTCCAATCGTTGCGACAATTGAGCTGACAATCATGTACCCAATTCCAAATTCATTAATTTTAGGCTTCCACTCCATCCCTGTAAAGAAGTCTGTAAAACTATACGTCCCATATTCATTATTCGGTAAAAATGGAGCTAATCCTTTTCCGAAAATGAAAATAATAATTAGGGCAACACTCATTACCGCAAACAGCGCTGAAATTAAGAACAGTGCATGAAAGAAATGTTCTGTCACAACTCTTTTGCGGTTAACACTCATGTCTCTTCCTTTCACAAAATACACCTCATTTAATCAATTTTTCTTTAATTATTATGCGACATTCACACGTAGATTATTTTAACATGGTAAATTTTTTTATTTCGAAAAATTAACAAAATCTTAACAATTAAAATAGGATAAATTTTGTGTTTTTCGTTCATAATATTAAATTACATTTATAAACTAATTTAATTCTAAAGATTTAATCAATACTTATCTTTAATTCCAGTTAAACTTGTCGAAATATGTAGTTTCTAAGTAACTTTCCAAGCATCATAAATTATAGTTAGACGTCCCACCACATCTTTTAGTTAAAGAAATAAAAAAAGACTTTTATTGAATGGCCTCAATAAAAGTCTTTTGTATTTAATTGTGTCGGATTAATTATTTAACTTCTGACCAGTCGTTTAATTCACCCGTATAGATTTCTTTAATTTGTTCTAATGTGATATCTAATGCTTCATTAGCAGGGTTAATAACTAATGCAATTCCATCCATACACATTGTTAAATCAGTAATACCTAATTCAGTAATTTCTGATTCTTTTACTTCACGAGAAGCAAATCCTAATGTGTAAGTTCCAGCAGCAGCATTTTTAATTCCAGTTCCTGAACCTGTTGCTTCATAACCATATTCAACACCAGGAATTAATGCAGCAAATTCTTCAGCAGCAGCTTTAACAGCTTTTTCAGTTGAAGTTGATCCACCTAATACCATTTTACCTGTTAAGTCAGCATATTTAGATGCATCGAAATCAGCAGCACCATCTAAATCAACAATTGTTCCCGCTTCTTCTAAAATTTCTAATCCATCTTTAGAAGCTAAGAATTCAATAAATGCTTTTTCAACATCTGTTACAACATCTTCTTTATAAACTAAAACGAATGGACGAGCAACACCGTATGTTCCGTTTAATACATTTTCAGAAGTTGGCTCAACTCCACCAACTTTTAATCCTTTTAATGTGTTAGCTTTTTCTTCTAATGTTGTAAATGATACATATCCTAAAGCTGCTTCATTTCCTTCAACGTAAGTTGCAACAACACCATTTCCATCTTTGATTGTTACATCTGAACGCATTGGATCAGCAACTTCTCCATCTTTTTCAATATTAAATCCAATGATTTCTTCGAAAGCACCACGAGTACCAGAACCTTCTTCACGGCTTACAACATCAATTGCTCCTAATTCAGTTGTTTCACTCGTAGTATCCCCATTTGAGTTATCTGTGTTAGAATCTGTTTCTGGCGTTTCAGAACTACACGCTGCCATTGTTGCAACTAAAGCCATAGCTGATAATAAAGATAATAATTTTTTCATAATTATTCATTCCTCCAATTATTGTTTTTCCTGTCTTTCATACAAATGAATTATAATACATTTTTTCATAAGTTTTGTTAATATTCTGTTAAGATATTGTTAAGATATTGTTAACTTATATTAACTTTTGATTAATTTTGACTGTTTCAGGTTATTTCTAGCTATATTTTATGAATATTTAACTAATTAATACATGAACTGATTTATATAGCCTGATATAAAAATTCTTGATAACTTAACACCCTTTACGATGCTTAAAAGCTACTTAACCATAAAAATGAAGTCCCTTCATTATCTAAACTTTTCTGTCATTCGGTAAATCGTCGAAACATTTAGTCATTTTGAAATAAAAAGGAGAAAATAGCTCTTCGCTACTTCCTCCTCTCCAAACTATTTATATCTTACGTTTTAGGTAAGCTAATTGTAAATGTACTTCCTACATTTAACTCACTTTTGACTGTCACTTTACCTTTATGGGCCTCAACAATCGATTGAACTAGTGATAACCCAAGCCCAGTTCCACCTGTATTTCGAGAACGACCTTTATCCACACGATAAAAACGTTCAAATACATGTGGTAAATCAGCTTTTGGTATTCCAATACCTTCATCAATAATATCGATAATAATACAATCTTCAGACTCTGATACATTAATTTGAATTACTGTATTTTCCGATGAATAATGAATAGCATTCGCCAATAAATTCCCAAAACAATGCTTTAATTGACCAATATCACCTTGAACTGTGTATTCCAATGCAGCATTAACTCTGATCTTTTGACCTTTTGTATTAGCAAAATTTAAAGCTTGAACCACACAATCGACTAATAATTCATTTAAATCAACATCATTCGTTTTCATCACAATTTGATCATATTCAAAACGGTTAATTAATAATAAATTTTTGACTAGCTTTTCCATACGCTCATTTTCAACTTGAATCATACTTAAAAATTCTTCTAAGGCTTGTGGGTCTTCTTTAGCGCCATTAATTAAAATTTCAGTACATCCTTTAATAGCACTTATCGGTGTTTTTAATTCGTGAGACGCATTTGCAAAAAACTCTTTTTGTAAATTATCATACTTTTTTATATCCGTTATATCATAAAAAATTAAAACCGTTCCATTAAACGCTTGCTCATCATTAAAAATAGGATTTGCTACTGAAACATAATGCTTATCAAAAATTTCTAATGATTTATTACGCGATGTTTCGCAGATTAAAGCATCTTCTAGCACATTTCTTAATGAAGCATTTTTAATCTTCTTAAATGACACGGGTTTTAAAATAGATAAGTGCGACCACTCTCTAAACCGATTATTTGCATACTCAATCTCCCCATTTGCATTTAAAATAACAATAGGTGTTTCAATATGATTTGTTATAATACTAATAATTTGCATGCTTCTATTATTATTTCGTTCTTGTTGTTCGATATATCGCATCAGGCGATTAAATTGAACCCCAATCACTTCTTCTTGATCTAAAATAAGAGGTGCCACTTGTTTAATAACACCCTCTTCATGGTAATCACGAGCTACTTCTTCGTACTCGTTCATCTTCTTAATATACTGCAATTTACGAGTATGCTCCAACGTAACAAGAATGAACATAATAATTAAAAATAAAACACTAACGACATTATTTTGATCTTTACTTAGACTAATTAGGATTAAAATGGTACACAGTACATATACAGCATATATTTCATGCTTTGAATTTATCATTTTTTCTCAGACTCGAGCATATACCCGACTCCTCTTACTGTTTTAATTGGGATTCCTAATAATTTAAATTTTTCTCTAATTTTAAAAATGTGTACATCTACAATGCGTGTATCTCCATCATATTCAAATCCCCATAATCGATCTAATAAAATATCGCGCGAAACAGCCTGTCCTTGATATTTAATCATAAACTCTAATAATTCAAACTCTTTTAAAGTAAAGTCGAGCACTTCGTTTTGATACTTAACTTCATACTTATTACTATCTAATTTTAAACCTTTATAGGTTAGTGTGGCATCAAACGTTTCAACCGCTAGCACTTCTTTACGTCTTATAATAGCCTTTAATTTTGAAACAACTTCTCGTGATGAAAAAGGTTTTGTCATATAATCATCCGCACCAACATCTAAGCCTTTAACACGATCTAATTCATCATCACGTGCTGATAACATAACAATATAAGTTGGGATTCGTTTGACCCTTAATTGTTCACAAACTTGGAATCCATCTAATTTAGGGAGCATTACATCTAATAAAATAATATCGTACTCTTTTTTACACGCTTTATTTAAACCAGTTTCACCATCACTCGCAAGATCTACTGCAAATCCTGCTTGAGTTAAATCGTACTGGAGAATACGTTGAATTGACGGTTCATCTTCTACTATTAGAACGCTTTTTTTCATATTTGTAAAACCCCTCCTATAAAAAGTGTATTGCACTTCCATTTTAACACATGTCTTATTTATACATTGTTAATTTTTTGTTAATTCTTTACAAATATTAATATTTTCAACCTATAGATATAGCTAAATAATGCCTCTATAAAATAAAACGTTTCATAAATGAAACGTTTCGGTACGACGGTATCGTATTAAAAAACTTATCTGTCCTATTTCTCATCAAGAGATGTAAGAAATATAAATATAAAAAAAACTCTCCTTGGGTACCCTTACCCACATAAAACTAATTGCTTAAGGCTGCTTCATTCCTGACCTGACCTGGTTCACAACGTCCTATTGAATAAGGGTACCAAAAGAGAGTTTCTGTTGATACTCTTAAAGTATATCAGTGGTTTTAAATATTGTCAACCTTCGCACGCTTTTTTTTCTCACGTAATGTTCTAAAAAAGTCCGACAATAATTGACCACATTCGTCTTCTAACACACCTGATACAACTTCACACTGGTGATTAAAGCGAGTTTCGTCTAATAAATTATAAATCGTTCCGCAGCATCCACCCTTTGGATCTTTTGCGCCATATACAACACGTGGAATACGCGACTGTACAATTGCACCTGCACACATCGGGCACGGTTCTAAGGTCACATATAGCGTACATTCCTCAAGTCGCCACGATCCAATCACTTCATTTGCACCACAAATAGCAATCATTTCCGCATGAGAATTTGATAATTGCGTAGTTTCACGTAAGTTATAACCTCTTCCAACAATCACATCATCTTTTACAATTACCGCTCCGATCGGAACTTCTTCATAGCTTTCTGCTTTTTTTGCTTCCTCAATTGCAAGTCTCATATATTCTATATCTTTATTCATTTCATCACCTATAATCTTTATCTATATAAGGAATACTAATCACATATTCAATTTACTTGTCATAATAAACTACTATTATAATTCTATTTTTATTTTACCTTATTGTATGTTAAAATAGAATTGTTATCAATAATAAACTCCATATTGAGGTGAGAATGATGGCTAAAACATTTATGTTAAGTATTTCTAATCTAAAAGACCATCATGATGTAAAAATAATCGAGGATTATTTTTATAACAATTTGAAAGGTGTAGAAAAAGTTGATGTTAATTTAACATTAAATTTAGTATCCGTTACTTACAATGATAGTATCGGTTCATCAAACTACATTTTAGATGCTTTAAACCGTTTAGGATATTCAGTTCGATAAAAGTGGAAGTATCACTTTTGAACTGAGTATCCTATTCTTCATTCTGAGGAACATTATATTTAATTATGACTGAGGTGAGACGTATGTTAAAAACACCACCGTATTTTATAGCAGTTGAAGGTCCCATTGGCGTCGGAAAAACATCTCTCGCTACCATTTTAGCAAATCACTATAACTTTCAGTTATTAAACGAAATTGTCTACGAGCATCCATTTTTAGATAAATTTTATGACGATATTGATTCTTGGGCTTTTCAAACCGAAATGTTTTTCTTAACGAATCGCTATAAACAATTAACAGATATTAACCGAGATTTTTTAGACCAAGACAAGTCTGTCATTGCTGATTATCATCTGTTTAAAAACTTAATCTTTGGAAAAATGACACTTCCTTCACATCAATATGATAAATACGAAAAAATCTATCACATTCTTGAAGAAGATTTACCAAAACCAAACGTCATCATCGTTTTAAACGCAAGTTTAGAAACTGTGACGGGCCGAATTGAAAAGCGTAATCGTCATTTTGAACAACAAATCGACCCAAATTACCTTACCCAACTCATCGCATCGTATCACGAATGCACAAACCACCTAAAATCAAAACAAGATGTCCCTATTATTGAAATAAATGGGGATGAGATTGATTTTATTAAATACCCAAATCACTTACAATCAATTATTAGCCAAATCGATGAAATCATAAAAAGGGGCGATCAATAATGCCATATACAAACTGTCAAAAATACGGAATTCCTCGCGATGCTGTTATCGCAATTGCTGGTACCGTAGGAGTGGGAAAATCAACCTTAACAATCAAACTAGCGCAAGCCTTAAACTTTAAAACATCATTTGAAAAAGTAGAAGGAAATCCATACTTAGAAAAATATTACCGTGATTTCGAACGTTGGTCATTCCATTTACAAATGTATTTCTTAGCAGAACGCTTTAAAGAACAAAAACGCATCTTCCAATACGGTGGCGGATTTGTACAAGACCGTTCAATCTATGAAGATACAGCCATCTTTGCAAAAATGAACTACGATAATGGAACAATGAGTCAAGATGATTTTGAAACATATAATAACTTATTTGAAGCCATGGTCATGACACCATATTTCCCTCACCCTGATTTAATTATTTATGTTGAAGGTGATGTAGAAGATATTATCGGTCGCATTGGTGAACGTGGTCGTCAAATGGAAATTGAAACACCAAATGAATATTGGTACTCACTTCATAAACGTTATGAAGATTGGATTGAAAACTTTACAGCAGCGCCAATTCTGCGTTTAAATATTAATGAATATGACTTAGTCAACGATCCTGATTCATTAGATTACATTTTATCAAAAGTTGGAAAAGTTATTAATTCCGCTAAATAGAAAAAAGAAGTTATCCGTGTGGATAACTTCTTTTTTTTGTGTATAAAAAAAATCACACAGAATGTGTGATATGAGTACTTTTTATGGCGGAGGAAGAGGGATTCGA
>DNGE01000012.1:1438-4264 GCA_003486705.1 Bacillota bacterium | reverse complement strand
CAGCCGGACTTGGGTATTCCTCCGTTTGCTGACATTTAAGATTATATAAAATATCAACCTAAATGTCAACACATTACAATTTCCTTTTTATGTTAATTAACGATTAATACGATTTGGTTTATCTTTAATATCATGACAGTGACGACAACGTGGTTCATATGCCTCTGTTGCCCCTACTTGAATAATCGGGTCATGATATGAAGCTGGTTGACCATTAATTAAACGTTGTGAACGTGTCGCATCTGCGCCACAAACCGCACAAATTGACGTTAATTTTGTAACAAACTCAGCTTTTGTTAAAAGCGTTGGCATCATTCCAAACGGTTCACCACGGAAATCTTTATCAAGTCCCGCTACAATAACGCGAATTCCTTTATCCGCTAAGTAATCCACAATATCCACAATATTTTCTTCAAAAAATTGTACTTCATCAATTGCGACTGCGTACGTATCATCTTTAATATAATCTAAAATCTCAATTGGATGTTCAATTGAAATCGATGGCATCTTTAATCCACTATGAGAAACAACTTCTTCATCACTATAACGGTTATCAATAACCGGTTTAAATAAAAAATAAGGTCGACGAGCAAAATCTAATCGTTTTAAACGACGAATTAATTCTTCCGTCTTACCTGCATACATACTACCGCAAATTGCTTCAATCCATCCCTCTTGACGTATATCATACATCCTTAAAACCACCTTTCAAAATACATGCCTAATAGGACACTACTCCCTTAACCTTAACAATCTTTTTTTGAACTTGATTATTATATCAGTAACCTACTTTCGATTCAAGAGTGGTCGAACATTTTACAATTATTAATTATTTTGTCCTATTTTATGATTTTATCTCATGTAAAAAACCTAAATGTTTAACACACTTAGGTTTTACTTATTCATTTATTAATAAAAACAAATCGATTGTGCACTCGGATTTAACTGTGCTGTTGCACCGAGTGGTATCGTATAGTTTGGCATACAATGCCCACTTGGAATATCATAAGCAATTGGCTTTTTATAACCGCGGAACATTTTTTTCAAAAGCTTGTGTGTGGCAACTTTATCGTAAACATTAAAATCACCCATCATAATGCCAACGGCATCATCAATTTTTCCACTGTACTTTAATTGAGTTATTAAGCGATCAATAACGTAAACAGGTTCATTAATTTCTTCAATAAATAACACTTTTCCTTTTGTATCAATTTCATACGGCGTTCCAAGCGTTGAACATATTATTGATAAATTACCACCCACAACTTGTCCACAAGCTGCCTCTAAATCGGTTTGATAATACGGAATTTCAAGCATTTCATACGCATAATCACCAGAGACACAATTTAAAAACGTCTGCGTCGTCGCTTCATTTTCTGTTAATAAATCTCGAATCATCGGCCCGTGAAACGTCATTAACTGATGTTTTTGATTTAAATACAAATGCATATATGTAATATCGCTATAGCCAATAAACGGTTTTGGATACTTAGAAAAATCAAATTTTTTCAAATACGGAACAATACGATTACAGCCATAGCCACCTCGCATACATAAAATCGCATCAATCTCATCATCACTAAACATAATCATTAAGTCTTGCGCACGTGCGCGATCACTGCTTCCTGCTAAATAGCCTCGGCTTTCAAAACAGCTCGGCGCAATGACGACATTATACCCAAGCTTTTGCAGTTGTGCTTCCCCTTTAAAAACAACTTCTGCATCAAGTGGACCTGATAGAGCTACGATGCCAACAGTGCCTCCTCGTTTAATAGGTTTTGGTAAAATCACAACAATATTCCCCCTCTAATTGTGGTCATTCATCCCTAGTAATTTTAGTGTGGATAAAACTTGTACACACACCCCTACCTTGATAGCCTCTTCATCAATATCAAACGTGGTTGAATGTAGCTGTGAATTTATCCCCAATTTTGTATTTGCTACTCCCAAATTATAAAAACAAGAAGGTAGTGCCTCTGTAAAATAAGAAAAATCTTCAACCCCTAAACTTGGGTGCTCTAAAATGTGAATATGCTCTTCCCCAAGCAAATCAGTCGACACCTCTTTTACAATTTCGACAATATCACGATTATTAATTAACGGAAGATATCCTTCTTCAATTTCAACATAGCCAAACCCGCCATGTGCACGCGTCGTATGCTCCACCACTTCCACAATGCGCTTTTTCATAAAGGTGCGAACGTCTTGATCAAGTGTTCTAAGTGTTCCTTGAATCGTAACATGATCACACACAACATTTCCTGCATCCCCACCAGAAATAATTCCAAGTGACAGTACCGTTGATTCAAAAGGTGACACATTACGACTAATAATACTTTGAAGGCCGACAATCACATGTGCCGCCATCATAATTGCATCAATCCCATCTTGTGGATAAGCACCGTGAGACGATTTCCCCTTAACATGAATCATTAACGTGTCGCTAGCCGCATGACATTTACCATAATGAAATCCAACATCGCCGACTTCAAGCGTTGGCCGACAATGTAATCCTAAGACATGTTCAACGTTCGGATTCTCTAAACACCCCGCTTTAATCATTGTTTCCGCTCCACCAACTGTTTCCTCCGCCGGTTGAAAAAACAACTTAACGTAACCATCAAATTCAGAAACTAACTCCTGCAACACCATGCCAGCCCCAAGCAAAATCGTTGTGTGTACATCATGTCCACAAGCATGCATTTTTCCTGGCACTAATGAACAGTACGACGTTTGATTCGCTTCTTGCATCGGTAATGCATCAATATCTCCTCGCAATCCAATCACACGCCCCTGATTTTTCCCTTCAATCTTAGCAACAATCCC
>DNGE01000012.1:914-1249 GCA_003486705.1 Bacillota bacterium | reverse complement strand
GTTTCCCCAATAAGTTGCTCAATCTCAATACCACATTCCGCTAAATATTTTTTTATCTGAGCTGAAGTCCTATACTCTTCCAAACCAAGCTCAGGATGTTGATGAAAATCACGTCTTATCTCAACCAACTTTGGATAAATACGTTCCGTTATCGCTTTTACCTTTTCAATCATACCCATTCCCCCCTTGCAATTTAACACGCAAGATTGATGTATCTCTTCATTATATGAACAAAGCAGACAAAAAAATGAGTAAAAATAAAGCTAAAATTTTTCTACAGTTATGACAAGATGCACTTTTAATTTACCTCACGACATCACGTTGTACATTTAACC
>DNGE01000012.1:438-620 GCA_003486705.1 Bacillota bacterium | reverse complement strand
GCAGACGTATAGTTCCACTAACCTAGATTCTTTCACAACATTACCCACACTCAGATGTGATAGAGTCTGCTTATATACCAGGAATTTCACGGAGAACATCGGCAAAAAAACGCCGATGTATAGTTGCACTAACCGTGCCACCCTAACCTAAATTCTTTCACGACATTAACCACACTCAGACG
>DNGE01000012.1:0-140 GCA_003486705.1 Bacillota bacterium | reverse complement strand
GTATAGTTCCACTAACCGTGTTCCACTAACCTAGATTCTTTCACAACATGAGCCACACTCAGACGAGATAGAGTCTGCTTGGATACTGGGAATAACACGGAGAACATCGGCAAAAAGACGCCGATGTATAGTTGCACTAA
>DNGE01000121.1 GCA_003486705.1 Bacillota bacterium | reverse complement strand
CAGGCTGTAAATACAGATACAATAATGGTTCATGTGAGAAAAATTAGAGAGAAAATTGAGGTTAATCCGAAAAATCCAAAATATTTAAAGGTGGTGTGGGGCGTTGGCTACAAACTGGAGAAACAAAATTAAGAAAACGAAAACGTCTGAGGACGTTAATGATGTTTCAGTGCAAGACGCTGAAGTCATAGAAACAGATGAAGTATCAGAGCATGTTAAACAAATTCATAAACCTGTAAAAGAGAAAAAAGAATGGAATTTTAGTTTTAAAATAGGGACATTTCTCATTGGGATGGTTTCAATTCTATTTTTATTATTTTGTGGAAGCGAAGTCTATTCAAATTATGATGCGGTGGATCAAACAAAAGAAAGTTATAGTTGGGCTGATTATTTTGATAGTTGGGAATTTGAACAAAAGTTACAGCGTGTGAGCTATGGATTATATTTTGATAGATTAGCAACTAATATGGGGTATACACAGACGTTGAACTCGCTCTTTAGTGCCATCAATGATGATACGACAGCTTGGGATATGGTCACTGGGTTTTATTATGAGGCACAAGAGGACCCAAATCTTCAGTATTACATTGTGCATGAACCGACAAATAGTGAAACCTATTCAGGTAAGCAGTTAGAGGTACTTAATGATGGTATAAATGAGGAAGAGTTAGATACATTAATGTCTCAGTATCAATATTTGGTTCAATATTCTTATGATGACCAGGGCCAAGTGACGATGAATTATATATGGGGTGCAGATAAAGACCATTTATTAGAACATTTGAATACGCCAAATTTAACCCAGTCTATTAATTATTCAAGTAGTCCATTAGCACCAATCAAAGATACGACGATCACAGTGGCGGTTCCAAAGGAGCTAGCACCGTATGGTTTTATTTACACTGATATCATGAATTCCACGACACTGGCCTATTCGTATGCGATCATGCCGTATATCGTTACGTTTACAGTGTTAATCACTTTATTTGTCTTACTTGTCCCTTATCGACTAGTAAGCAAAATCGCATTATTAAAAGCAATTGATCGAATACCGTATGAGTTTATTGGAGTTGGAGCGATTTTCTCACTTGTGTTCTTCACCCTTGAAATTGCGCCAAATTTAATCTTTATGACCCGTACTCATGATTTATTGCGAATAATAACTGAAGTGTTCCCTACTTGGGACGGTGAATTCCTCGTTTCATTAGTCAATATTGGAACTTGGAGCGTTGCATTTGGAATTGGATTTATTCTAATCTACACCATTAAAGGACTGTTTGTTAACGGTATTTGGTATTCGTTAAAACATCGACTGCTTATCTTAATCATTCTGCGTTGGATTAAAAAATGGATGGTAAAAGGATTTAATAGTTTTAAAGACATTCGTTTAGGACAGCCATTAAGAAAAAAATTAACGATTGCCGTCGGTATTAACTTTATTGTCGTGAGTCTTTTATGTGCAACGTGGTTCTTTGGAATTATTGGCGTGTTCTTCTATTCAGTCTTTTTATTCTGGTTTGTGAGTAAAATGCTTAAAAAATTCCAGAAAGATTATGATAAAGTGCGCCACACGGTTTCAGCGCTAGCAGATGGTGTTTTAGATGCGACAGTTGCCGATGATTTTGGCTATTTTGAAGATTTAAAACACGATATGCAAACGTTACAAGTTGGATTTAAGAAGGCGGTGCAAGAAGAGGTTAAAAGTACAAGAATGAAATCGGAGTTAATTACAAATGTGTCTCACGATTTAAAGACCCCATTAACAGCCATTATTACGTATGTGGACTTATTGAAAGATCCTAATTTAGAAGAGGAGAAACGTGCCCAATACCTTGAAACACTAGACCGCAAAACAGATCGTTTAAAAGTGTTAATCGAGGACTTGTTTGAAATGAGTAAAGTAAGTAGCGGGACGATGTCGATAAATCTAGCGGATGTTGATGTGGTATCACTCATGAAACAGGCATTATTTGAAGCAGAAGATAAATTTGCAGAACGAAACATCATGGTAAAAAGCTATTTACCAGAACACAAAGTAATGCTACAACTTGATTCAGAACGTATGTACCGTGTCCTTGAAAACTTAATTTTCAATATTTCAAAATATGCAATGCCGATGACACGTGCCTATGTTGAGGTTCAAGACTTTGAAGACGAAGTACAAATCATCTTCAAAAACATGTCAGCTGAAGAAATTACGTTCTCAGTTGATGAAATCGTGGAGCGTTTTGTACGCGGCGATCAAGCGCGTCACACAGAAGGTAGCGGACTTGGACTTGCCATTGCAAAGAGTTTTGTTGAGTTGCAAGGTGGCGTGTTTGAAGTTATTGTAGACGGTGATTTATTTAAAGTTGTGATTACGTTTAAGAAATAAGAGAATAGATAGATTTAAAGAAAAGAGTTCCGGTTCGTGTATCGGAACTCTTTTGCTATTTAGCTAATCATCATTGAATATTCAAAGGGTTTGATTTAATCTGTTTTATGACGGGATTAATGTGACTAAATGCAATCAGAGTAAAATATTTACCTCATTAATGGGTTAAAGTTTAACTTATTCGCGTTAAAAATATATACATTTTACCATTATCAGGTATAATAGAGTTAGATAAGCGTTTTCAAAAAAGTTGGGGGAACTAACATTTATTCTGAGGAGCATTCCTTATGAACTAGAGCGCTATACAATCCAATAAGGAGAGGAACAAACATGAAAAAGGTAGGACTAATGATTGCATGTGCAGCAACGCTCACGCTAGGTGGTTGTCAGAGTAATCAAACGACATTTGAAATACCGACTGAACCATTTGAATCAAGTATTGCCATCAAAAAAGTAGACGGAATAACCGCTGATACCATTCGTGGGGTAGATATTTCAAGTATTATTGCACTTGAAAATAGCGGGGTAAAATTCTATAACTTCGATGGCGAGGAACAAGATATTTTTCAAACATTATCGGAAGCCGGTGTAAACTATATTAGAGTTCGTGTTTGGAATGATCCGTTCGATAAAGACGGAAAAGGCTATGGTGGGGGGAATAACGACCTTGAAACAGCACTTGAAATTGGAAAGCGCGCAACAAAATATAATATGTCATTAATGGTGGATTTCCACTACTCAGATTTTTGGGCTGATCCTGCAAAACAACAGGCGCCAAAAGCATGGGCGGATTACACTATTGAGCAAAAAGAACAAGCCTTATACGACTACACAAAAGAAAGCTTACAAACGTTATTAAAAGCGGGAGTAAAAATAGGCATGGTACAAGTGGGAAATGAAACAAATTCAGGGATTGCTGGTGAATTTGAATGGGAAAACATGGCCCGATTATTTAATGCAGGAAGCAAAGCGATTCGAGATTTAAATAAAGATATAACCGTAGCCCTTCATTTTGCTGATCCGAATAAAGAGGGACTTTATGAATATATTTCAGAACAACTAGATACGTACAAAGTAGATTACGATGTGTTTGCCAGTTCGTACTATCCATATTTTCATGGCACGCTTGAAAATTTAACGGCCGACTTAAAATATGTCGCAGATACGTATGGTAAAGAGGTGATGGTTGCGGAAACATCATATGCCTACACAATGGAAGAAGGCGATGGTCATGGTAATTCGGCCCCAGGGGAAAAGGATGTTTTAAACTATCCTGTATCCGTTCAAGGCCAAGCACGTTCCGTACGCGATGTCTTTGAAGCTGTCATGAATGTGGGGGACGCAGGTCTAGGTGTTGTCTATTGGGAACCAGCATGGTTACCTGTTGGACCTGCAGATGCCTTTAAGGAAAACATCTTAATTTGGCAAGAGTTTGGATCGGGGTGGGCAGCAAGCTTTGCAAGAGAATACGATCCCGATGATGCTGGTAGATGGTATGGCGGAAGTGCAGTTGATAATCAGGCATTATTTGATTTTAATGGAAAACCATTAGAATCACTAAATGTATTCAAATACATTTTTACTGGAAGTGTTGCACCACTTGAATTTGAATCATTGCAAGACGTTTCGTTAACGGTTGAATCATATGAACAGCTACAAATGCCAACTGAAGTGATGGTGAAATACAATGA
>DNGE01000068.1:4324-18441 GCA_003486705.1 Bacillota bacterium | reverse complement strand
TTAAACCGCTTCACCAACGGGCCTTAGCGTTTGTTCCTCACTTCTTTCGAAGCGACTCAAACATCTTAACATGTTTGTCGTTTTATGTCAAACACTTTTTTAAAATGTTTTTTTTAGGTTGGCACCGTTTCTAAGTTGTTAGTACAAGTTGTTTAGTGCCTGATTAGAATATCATGACTGTCGAACATTGTCAACACGATATTTTCAAAAAGTTTTTTGACTTCTGAGCTGCTTAGTTAGCTTTCTCATGAGTGCTTGATAATAATATCATCAGTGTCGAATTATGTCAACACTTTATTTTAAACTTTTGTTTTTGTTTGTAACACCGTAGATGAGATTTAAACACTCACTTCCTTGGCGCTTGATAATAATATCATCAGTGTCGAATTATGTCAACACACTTATTATTATTTTTTCAAACTTTTTAATACCTATTTAAATCTTATCATTTTTGCTTTCTATATATATAGTGACACACAGTCTATATACTAAAACTTAAACACATGATACTATCATAACCAAATTTAATTTCATTCATACTTGTTTACCCACTCATTTTGTCTAACATTTATTTCTATTTTGCTTTCTTAGCACGTTCTCAATGCGTGGCCGATTATACCGTTGTGCCATAATGCACGGTAAATTCTCTAAACTAATATATAGCAGCATCATAAAAAAGACAGTTTTATCTGCTAAACATAAAAAAAGTGGCGCATGTCCTATAATAAGCCAGTGAGCGAGCTCTGCCCGATAAGACTCTAAGAGGAATCGACTTAAATACATTGAATCATAGCTATTTAAATGCTTCTTCTTAAAGCCTGATCGAAAGCATTTCGCTCCATCTGGTAAATACTTTTTCCACTTTCTAATTTGAAAGACGTTGTCATACAGTTTTCCTTGATTTTCAAATGCTCTTGTTCTCAAATAAGAACTAACCTTAATTAGAGATGCATCAGATAATTTTAATGTGAGTGTTGGGACATATACATGGACGGCTAACCAATAGAGGATGACTTTCATTAAAAACAATAATCGTTCTAGGTTTTGACTCATACTTTAATCGGACGTCCTTTCCAATTTACTTTTTTAAAAATAAAGGTTTTTATACTTGAGTATATAAAAATGGCGATAAAGATTAAGATATAGATTGGATACATAACAAGGACAACGTGCTTAAAGCTTCCTAGTTGCTTTGAAATAAAATAAAGTTGCCCCACATAGAGGATGTAAAACAAGAGGATGATGCCAAACGGTTTATGACTGATTAGGTGGTTGACTAGATTAAAAAAGACACTTAGTGATTGCGTTATCCAAATAAACGTCATTAAAAACAATCTTATATTTGTCGTTTTCGCACCGAGAGCAAAGTTTTTCGTCCATCCTTCAATTAAAGCCCCTACATGATCATACATCTTAAATGAAATCGAATCATACCCGATGTAATTGTATAATTTTATCTTGTTTTGTTTTAAAACTTGCCCCAACGCTAAATCTTCAATCACTTTATCTTTCACGGATTCATGACCCTTTATCTGTTTATATAGTTTAGCGTCTATCATAATGAGGGGCCCAAACAAGCCAATCGCCGTTTCGGCATTGGAAAAACATGAAAAAGAATGCATGCCTCCAACTAAAATTAAATTAAAATAGAGGGAACATTGTTCAAACCACTTCGTTACACGGTGATAAGGTTGAAGTGATAAAACGCCATTAATCCCCATATAAGTCTTGATTAACTTTGATAAAGCACCGTCAGCAAACACAGTATCCGCGTCAACAAACAAATACACGTCACCGCTTGCTACCTCACTTCCTTTTAAACAAGCATATGATTTCCCAACCCATGAGTCATCTTTATTTAACGCCTCAATCACAGTGACACCAAAAGAGGCAGCCATTTCTTTTGTCCGATCGTGCGAATGATCATCCACAACAATGATTTCTTTTAATAAGTTTTTCTGAGATTGTAAGGACGACAGTAAACAGGGCAAGGTTTTTTCTTCATTGCGAGCTGGAATAATCATTGAGATGCTAGGATATTGTGTTATTTTTTCTGCTTTGTTTGAATTTAGTTTCTTTAATTGATAAAACAGTCCCAAACAGGCAACCATTCCTATTATGCTATCCAGTATGAATGTCATGTCCTCACCGCCTTCTCATCCTAATCATTCCTATATATAGAAAACACCTGTTGGGTTACTGCAATTAAGGTCTTGATTTTTCTTCTGTATTCTTTTTTATCTCTTATCTTGAGCTTTTATAGTATGGATGATTTTTAAATGCATTAAACGCAAAGAGGCGCCCAAATTTGAGCGCCTCTTTCTCTTTATAAGTTTAACTGTTTAAAAACGTACGGATATAATCCAATCCCAACAAACGTGACGAAGCCGTAACGAATAAAATCAAACAGTAGCGTATTTGGAAAAACATCTTTTAAGCTTGATTTTAAGACAATTAAAATTAAAACACCGACTACGACACGTATGATTTTTTTTATTGTCGTTCCTTGCACGTTAAAGTTCACATAACGGTTTTCAAACCAAATACCTATCACAAAGCCTAAAAATGATCCTAATGATTTAATAAAATCCGAAGACGGCCCAATAAACAGCATGGGGAGAAACACTAAAAATGTTAGGAGGTAGAGAAGTTGGTGATTTTTCACTTTGTTTAATAAGACCTGACAACTTAAAACACAAGCAAACCCAACAATTAAACCACCTAAAACGTCCTTTGGATAATGCACCCCTAAATATAATCGGGATAACCCTACGAGTAAGACAAGTATTCCAAGGAGCCATTTTAAGATAGGAGCATGACATCTGATTGCAATGGCACCATAAAATGAGGTTGCCCCTTGCGTATGACCACTTGGAAACGAATACCCCGTTGCCGTGCTTTCTCTCAACACTCGAATACCTTCTACACCAATTGGACGCGGGGCCTTCACTAAATTTTTAATGGTATTATTCACTAATGCACTACTTAAATACGTAAAGGCAATGGACTCACCTAATTTTTTATGAACGGCCCAATAAATCGTTGATAAGATACTTAATAAAATCATACTTTCTCCAAGCATGGTAATTCCTTCAAACATTGCATCCATAACAGGTGAATGAAAACTTTGAATCCACTTAATTATTTCAACTTCCATCATGACTTCCCCCCTTGTATTATCTGAGCCTCTCAACTCGACGTATCATCTATTTGTGATTTGATTAACTGACCTTATCGTTGCTCATTGCTAGTTAAAAAGCACCAACAAGTATTATTTTGCTACTGAAATGGTCTGTTTAGTTTCTTAAGTTCAAATCTCACTAAATCCCCCTTTTTGACGCGACCCTTCTATTATAATAGTTAAGTCGCCCTCAAAAAATAACATTAACCAAATTTTAACAAAAAATTGTTGCAGAAACATACCTAAACAAAAAGCACGTTAATCGTTAGCTAACTAACGATTAACGTGCTTTTTACACTGCCTTATGCCTTTAATAATTTTTCACCTGTTTTACAGGCTTCTACTAGTGGGCACTGCTCGCACTTTGGATTTTTGGCCGTGCAATGGTAACGCCCAAAGTGAATAAAAACATGATGCGCTTTTGACCAGCGCTCTTCTGGGATAAGGTGCATCAGTTTTTTCTCAACCTCTAGGACCGTATCTTTTTGTGGGCAAATGCCTAAGCGTTTGCTCACTCGTTCAACATGCGTATCAACTGCAATGCGTGGGACATCAAAACCAACGGATAACACAACGTTTGCCGTTTTACGTCCAACACCACCTAGTTCAACGAGTTCTTCAAACGTTGAAGGCACTTTTGACTCATAGTTTTCAATTAACTGCTTCGCTAGTCGTTTAATACTTTTTGCTTTGTTTCGATAAAGGCCGATGGTCTTAATGTCTTGTTCTAGCTCTGTAAGTGATACTTTATCAAAATCTTCAGGCGTTTTATATTTTTTAAATAATTGCTCCGTTAGTTTATTGACACTCTTATCCGTTGTTTGTGCCGATAGTAAAACCGCAATCACAAGTTCAAACTCGTTTTCATAATTTAGTTCACATGATGCATCCGGAAATAACTCTTCCATTTGATCTAATAGTTCTTTTACTTTCTTTTTTGATATCAAAAGGGTTTACCTCCTTTTATTCACTCATCCAGTCATAATAAAATGTTGTATCTACCGGTTCTTGGCTTGCTGTTAGCGTCCCTTGTCCCATTTTACGTTGACGAAAAGCAAGTAACTCTCGTTTGGCATCATCAACCGTTGAAATATTTTTACGTTTCCAATCCAATAAAATCTTATCAATATAACGAATGGATTTAATTTGATTCGCACTCATTTCAAAAATAGCGAGTTTAATCAATTCCGGATGAAACCCATCTTCTGTCATCCACATATGGACCGTTTCAATATCAAGTGGACTTAACATTCCGATTTTTTGTTCAAGCAATGAAAAAATCTCTTCTCGCGTACCGGCATTCATTTCATTTTTTTGTTGTGACATTTGCTTTTCAATGAGTTCAAACAACGGTGACAACGAGTATTCTTCATATCGCTTTCCTTCTTGATCGGTTTTACTTCTTAGTACGATGTATTTTCGTTCCACTAAACTAATAAATAACAGCGAACAGTCTGCATCATTTACCGTCATGAGATTTGAAATATCAGAAAATGTCCAGCTCGCTGGTTGATGATTAATAAAATGTGCTAAACAAACTAAAAACACATACTCTTGTTCATTTAGTCCGAGTTGCTTATATGTCTGTAACAAGATTAAGTTAAAATCTAAGCATTTATTTTTCCATAATTCATACATCCTAATCACTCCTATTTTAACTCATACGTTGCTACTAGTTCACCACTCATTGCATCTACTAATACATAGACTTCTTGATTTTGTGTACTCACAACGACTTCATAAATCGGTTTTTCTTCATGGATTCCTAAATAATAATGCTTAATATCACCTTGAATTTGGTTCATCACATTATTTACAATAACATCTGTACTTAAAATATTTTTCGTCTCGACGTTATACTCGACGACATTATCTTTAATAAAATAATAGTGTTCTGTTTCATTAATAAGTTTAACTTTTGCTACATAATATTGTTCAGTACCATTATACTTAGCGATTTCAAGCACGCTATTCACTTCTGGTAGTTTGGCAAGTGATTCTTGGTAAACCATTAAATCTTTTTCATATCCTGCCACATAAGCTAACAGCATCGTTGTAAAACTCGCGATAACGGTTAAGACGATGAGAAAAATACGCTTCGGCCATTTATTTTTTCTTTTCATTTATTTCACCTATATTCATTGTTTTAATATATGCTTCAATGCTTTTTAAATCATTGTTTAAACGACGTAAAATGACTTGCTCTTCTATTTGTTCAAGAACTTGTTGAATCCACGGTCCGCTTGGCAACCCGACGACTTTTTGCAACAGGGCGCCATTAATAGCTAATTCTTTACGATTATAAATCGGAAGCTCAGGCAGTGTTAACGGTTCATTTCTCTGCTTAAGAAATTGGCATAAGGCATGATGTTTTTCAAACACAACGGCCTGATAACGATATAAAATCATGGACTCATGTGGCGGATTTTTTTGAAGTTGCACCACAAGCTTAACCATCTTTTTCTCTTCGCGAGACAAGGGCCACGCTGACAAGAACCCATTTACATCATCTGCCGTCAGTGCCGCTAAAATAAATAAGTCCACCCCTTGCGTCAACATCTTAAAATCATACCCCTGATACACGTTTAGACGCTCAAAACCGTCCATAAATGTTGCTAATTTCGTCTCGATTAAATGTTGCAGTGCCACTTGTTTAGAACAACCGCTCATCATTCCATCCATTTCTTTTTTTATTCGCTCTTTTGAAATGTGCGCAATTAATGAAGCTTTTGTTTTCATTGCTTCATACGTTTTTTGATGCAGCTCAAAATTTAATTTTGAAACAAATCGAATCGCTCTTAGCATACGCAATGGATCTTCTTCAAATCGCTCATTCGGATTGCCCACTGCTTTAATACATCGTAAAGATAAATCATCTAATCCTTGATACGGATCATATACGTTTTCATTTATATCTTTTGCAATGGCGTTCATTGTAAAATCTCGTCGTTTTAAATCTTCCGTTAAAGAGTTAGTAAAAAACACTTCATCCGGTCGGCGATAATCAACATACGTTGTTTCTTGACGAAACGTTGTCACTTCAACAGGGATCTGTTCGATAAGTACTGTTACCGTTCCATGCAAAATTCCTGTTGGAATTGTTTTCTCAAACAGTGACATCACGACATCAGGCGTTGCTGACGTTGTAATATCAATGTCATAGATGGGGCGGTTTAATAATTGATCACGTACCATGCCACCCACAAAGTATGCCTCATATCCTGCTTCATTTAATGTTTTCAAAACTAATTTACCTATTTTAATCAAGCACATGATCATCACTCCAACTTTTATACCTCCTTTTATTATACTTAACATCAGGCCTGTTTATCAACTTTTGGAGGGTTTTAATTTTTACGACTTTTAAACAGCCTACAAATTCAGCCAACTTGTGTTGAAAAATTGCTTTATCACAATAACTTTTTGATATCCACTCACCGCCTGTTTATCATAAAAAGAATAAAAAAAGTGAGGATAAATCCTCACTCAAACGGTTATGTTAATAATGAATTTAGACCGTAAATTAATCCATCGATTTCATCGACTTTACGGATTGCAAAAATAATGCCTTTCTCAAATGAATGTCGGCTATTCGATTGATGAATTAATTCAATAATTTGATGTTCATCGCTGACAATGACATGGTGTTTTGCTAAAATACCTGGCATTCTGACACTGTGTACATGTGTCGAGGTCAATTTGCGTTTTAACGAACAATCTAACGTATTTGCAATATAGGTTGCAGTGCCTGACGGTTTATCAATTTTGTTCACATGATGATACTCAATCACTTCAAAATTCTCAAAGTAGCGTGAGCACATTTCCGTAAACTTATTGATGAGTATAGCACCCATTGAAAAATTAGGCGCGATAATGCCATTCACATTACATTGATTTGCAACCACTTTCAAATAATCAATATCCGGTTTTTTAAATCCGGTCGTTCCAATCACAATATTTTTCCCTGCTCGCAACATCGTTTCTGATGTTGTTTTTGCAAAATCATAAACGGTAAAATCGACATACACATCAAAATCTACTTCTTTTAAGAGTTCATCCACATTATTATATATCGGCACTTCTCCATCAAAGTCCGCTTCTTTACTCAATCCAGCGACTAAGAGAAGATCTGGCTCTGCTTTAAGTGCTTCGACAAGAAAACTCCCCATCCGGCCCTTTAACCCACCAAGTACTATTCTTTTCATCTCATCACCTCTAATTTTGTCTACTACCCTATATCATATTCACAAAAAATGATATAATTGAATAAAAAATAACATTTTTTAGGAGGTTTTTCTGTGTCAAAAAAATTAGTTAATCAATTGTTCCGTATTACAATCGGTACAGCCTTAATGGCCTTTGGTGTTTTTAACTTCGCCATTCATAACAATATGGCCGAAGGTGGCTTTACTGGTATTACAATTTTGTTTTATCAACTGTTTGGAATTAGTCCTTCGTTTACAAACCTCGCCTTAAACATCCCGATGTTTATTATTGGATATAAACTCTTTAGTAAGCGCGGCTTTTGGTTAACAGTTTATGGCACAGTCATGCTATCTGTGTTTTTAAGAATTTTTGAAACCGTCGGTTTTTTAATTCCAACATTTCCAGATGATATGATTATCGCCTCAATTGGAATGGGTGTCTTTATCGGATCAGGTCTTGGTATTATTTTTAATGCTGGGGGGACAACCGGCGGGGTTGATATCATTGCCAAACTGGTCAAACAAAAACTTGGTGTTCCCATGTCACAAACCATGTTCTTATTTGATGCCGCTGTTATTACGATTTCATTTATTGTCTTTTTAACGATTAAAGAAGCTATCTATACTATCATCGGTCTTTACATCGCCTCAAAAATAATTGAGCGATTCCAAGAAGGATTCCAAGCCGGTCATAAAGTCCTCATTATTTCTGAAAAGCATCAAGAGATAGCCGATCAAATCCATCGTAAGATGAACCGAGGTGCAACCTTATTACATGCAACCGGAAGTTATAATAAAAAACAAAAAATGGTCGTCATGACTATTATTAATAAACGTGAATTAGGGCCGTTAAAAGATATTATTTATAAAATTGACCCTCAAGCTTTTGTTAGCGTGAGCCACGTCTATGAAACACTTGGTGAAGGATTTACCTTTGACCAAAACGGTATTCCATACTTTGATTAATAAAAAAAAATCATAAGCTTGCGCTTATGATTTTTTTTATTAATCGTTGCGAGAGTTAAAAATCGCAACTAAACGTAATAATTCAAGAATAGCAACAACTGCACCTGCGACATATGTTAAAGCAGCTGCTGATAATACTTTTTTTGCACCTGCGACTTCTTCATTTCCATGTAACACATGAATCGATTCTAACTGCTTAATCGCACGTGATGAGGCGTTGTACTCAACTGGTAAAGTGACCACTTGGAATAAAACAGTTACTGCGACTAATCCAATCCCGAGTAATAAGAAGTTATTACCTAATGTACTCGAGAAAATAAATCCTAAAATGATGGCAACATATCCAAATTTATTCGCAATGTTCACAACAGGGAACATTGCACTTCTAAATTTTAAGGCAGCATAGCCTTGTGCATGTTGTAAAGCATGACCACACTCATGGGCCGCTACGGCAACAGAAGCAATTGACGTTCCACGATAAATATCGTCTGATAAACGAACGACACGACGTGTCGGGTCATAATGATCGCTTAAGCGTCCTGAAACTTGTGTCACATGAACATCACGTAAGCCATTCATATCTAATATTTTACGTGCCACTTCGCTCCCTGTTAATCCTGATGACGAACGAACGCGTAAATACTTGTTCATTGTTGATGTTAATTTTCCTTGAACGATTAATGGAATTAACATGACTAGCAATAAATAAATGAAATAATTCGAACTATATCCATACATACCATATGGCGAATAATAACCAAAAAGAAACATAAGATCCACCTCTCATTAGAAAATGTGACTAATTAATCTTATTATACAACGTCTTAAATCATGTGTCATAAACTTCTGATAATTTTCATTTTTTTATACATTTTTTACATTAAATTGTCTAACAACTCTCGTGCTTCAGCATGTGTTGGTTCAATGCTTAATAATTGATTTAACGTCGAAGCCGCTTTTTCACGCAGTCCTTCTTCAACTAAAAATTGACTGTAATCATATAAGAAATCAACATCTTTTTTAAATAATGGATAAGCTTGTTCAAAATATTGTGCCGCTTCATCGTATTCTTCTAATTTTAAGTTTGCTAATGCTAAATCCCATGTGAAGCGCTCATCTGTTAAGCCTGATTCCTCATAATGATTAATGTTTGCAATGACTTCTTCATAATCTTCTAATTGGAAGCAGATTGCATTACTTCGTAATGCTGATGTAATATCGTCTGGGTCTAAGTTTAAGGCTTCATAATACGCATCGCGTGCTTCTTCAATAAGTTGTAATCCTTCAAGCGCTGATGCTTTTAAGAAGAATAGTTCTGGATTGTACTCATTGTATGAAATTCCTTCTTTGACCCACTCCAATGTTTTTTCATAATCTTTCTCATTGAATGCCATTTTTGAAAGTAATGGATAAATTGAATCGTATGTTGGGTCAACCTCTTTTAACTTTTCAAATACTTTTCTTGCGGTTTCGTATTGTTTTAATGTAAAAGCAAGGAATCCTTTATTGAAAAGTTGGTCTGTGGTTAAATCACCAAAGAACTTTTCTGATAAGTCAAATTGCTCCACCGCTTTTTCAAACTCACCAATGTGTGAGTAGCATGTGGCTAAACGTTCATACACATTAATTTCGTTACTCAGTCCAAAATCAACTAAATCTAAATATAAATTTAAGGCAGCTTCAAACTCACCAATGTGATGATAAAACTCAGCGTACGCTAATTTAATTAAATTATTTTGTGGTTCTAGTGCTAATGCTTTTTTAATTTTTTCTTCCGCGACTTCAAATAAACCTTGTGTAATATACATATCTGCTTCAAGCATTAATAAGTTCACATCAGTTTGTTCTTCATTGCTACTTAATAAATCTAGCACTTTTTCATCTTCGGCTAAATCTAAGTAAAGATCCGCTAAAAATGTTTTAAGATTTGTTTCATTTGGATATTTTTCAAGTAACGGTTCCACAACGTCTACCGCTTTTGACGCCAGACCAAGTGCCGCATAAAGTTGCGCTAAAATAAATAATTCATCATCATTTGCTGAAAATGCAAAATGCTCCATTTCCTCAAGCGTTGCTTCCGTCATCGCGTTTTTTTCATATAAATCTATAAAGTATTGAATCGACATAAGACACCTCTAGTTCTGCTTTAAGCTATTTAAATCATTTAAAAATTGTGGATATGAAATATTCATGGCCTCTAATCCTTCAATGGCTAAAGGATGTGCTGCACAAAGAGATGCAATACTTAACATCATTGCAATGCGGTGATCCCCGTGTGAGCTTACATGAGCCGTCTTTATTTCTTGCTCTTGATTCCCTTGAATAATCATTCCATCGGCTGTGGCTTCAATTTGAATCCCTATTTTTTGTAACTCTGATACCGTCACATCAATACGGTTTGTTTCTTTTACTTTTAATTCCTCTGCATCCTTAACAATCGTTTGACCCTTAGCAAAGGCAGCAAGCAAGGCAATAATCGGAATCTCATCAATTAATCTTGGAATTAACTCGTTTTCAATCGTGATTCCTTTTAAATCTTGGCTATACGTCACGATTAAGTCACCGACTTTTTCACCACCAAAGTAACGCTCGTTTTCAATCGTAATCTGCCCACCCATACGTTGAACCACTTCAATGATTCCACATCGGGTTTCATTTAATCCAACTTCTTTAATGAGGATGCGGCTTCCCTTTACAATTAACGCTGCGACAATAAAAAAGGCAGCTGATGAAATATCACAAGGAACCCAAACCTCACCTGGCGTTTTTGGACTTTGCGGCCCCTGTATTTCAATCGTTTCATTCACTTTATTATAGTCAATTTTAAACGCTTCAAACATTTTTTCAGTATGATCACGTGTTTGAACCGGTTCATGCACCGTTGTTTTACCTTCTGCAAACAAGCTAGCAAATAAAATAGCTGATTTAACTTGCGCACTCGCAACAGGAAGTGTATACGACATCCCGATTAAAGGTTGACCTTTAATACGCGCCGGTAAATATTTGTCGTCAGTTAACGTAATGTTTGCTCCCATTAAAGATAAAGGCACCGTCACACGTTTCATAGGGCGTTTGGATAACGACTCGTCTCCTATGACCTCATAACTTGCAGCAAGTGCTGAAAATACCCCCATTAACAAACGAGCGGTTGTGCCAGAATTTCCGGCATCAAAGCATTGGGGGCCGTCGTTAAATCCTGACACTCCTGGACTTTCAATCACAATCTCATCAGCACCCACGTTAGCTTTCACTCCGAGTTGTTTAAAAATAGTTAAGGTGCTCAGACAATCTGCCCCTAATAAAGGATGACGGATTCGTGTTGTTCCTTTAGAGAGACTACTTAATATAATGGCGCGGTGCGTGATGGATTTATCACGTCCGACCGTTAAACTTCCGATTAAAGACATCTTCTTTCTCTCCAATCTGTTAAAAATTGCATAAATTCAGTTAAATACGATGCCACTTCGCTAAGACTTAGCGACACCTTTAACGGCTCTCCAACTTGTTTTAATAAGACAAATCGAATATGATCGTTTTTATTTTTTTTATCATGACGCATAGACATAAAGTAAACATCCATTTTATCATACCTTAATGGCATTGGGTATTCATAAGCATTCAGGTAATCTAAATACCCCTCTAAATCTAATGGTACATTAAACCGTTGTTCACTGACATAAAGAGCAAAGGCAATCCCAATGGTGACACCCTCGCCATGAGATAACATCGGATGAACGAGTTCAAGCGCATGTGACAATGTGTGGCCAAAGTTTAAAAACGCACGGACGCCTGCTTCATAAGGATCGACTTCAACAAAATGTTGTTTTACCGTAAGACTTCGAATGAGTAAGTCATGCATGCCTTGGTTAAATATTTCAGAAATATTTTGGATTGCCAATAAATCAGTCAATAATTTTTTATCGCCTATAAATCCGTGCTTCACCATTTCCGCTAATCTGCTACGCCACTCTTTATCTGATAACGGGTTTTTAATGATAAGATGAGCTTATTAAATTCTTACCCAGTTCAAGATTAATTCCAACCTTTTCTCATGCGCTAGCAAAGGGGGCTAGTCTCATGTAGGTTGACGCAACAAGTTCTGCTTAATCATCGATTACTCCACCACCGAATGTTTGAATGTCGGTATAAACAGCTAATGATTTAGAACATTCCCCAGGCAATATAGGATATAAACAGTCTATTTTTGACACGACTTGTTTTAACGTCTTTAAATGTAGCTCTTTTACTGTTTCATCTGTAATCACAACGACTTTCGATGCTTGTTCTAAATAAGAAGCTAATTGGTAAAGTATTTCATGACCACATAAATAGGATAAGATGCGGTATCACGATTAATTTATCCATTAATACGTGTTCACCGCTTCGCGATAAGTTGCAACCTGCTGTTTTAGCACTGACATTTGATCACTATGGAAGGTTTCTAAGATGACCTTTGCAAGCTCTATCGCCACGACTGCTTCTAAAACCACACCCGCCGCTGGGACAACACAAGTATCTGAACGTTCAATCATGCTTGGTTCTACTGCTTTCGTATCAATATGAACCGAATTCAGTGGTTTGTATAGCGTTGGGATTGGCTTAATAAAAGCTTTCATAACAATCGGCATCCCATTTGTCATCCCGCCTTCAATGCCTCCATACGTGTTTGTTTGTCTACTAAATCCATTATCATATGTGATTTGATCATGAACCTCACTACCAAAGTGAGCACTCGCATACATCGCATCACCAAAGTGAATTCCTTTAACCGATTGTACACTCATAACGGCCGCACTTAATTTTGCATCTAATTTATGATCATAATGCACATAACTTCCAAGTCCAAGCGGCATATTTTCTGCAATAATTTCAACGATGCCGCCTAGCGAGTCTTTTTGTGCTTTGGCTTCGTCAATATGCTGACACATCTGCTCTGATACATTTGCATCCGCACATGATACAAGTGAATTCTTTATTTGATGTCTCATTTCATTTATCTTTTGAGGTTTTAACGGTTCACATTTAACACGACCTATTTGTACCACATGCGCTAAAATATCAATGTCTAACTGTTTTAATAATTGTTTCGCAACCGCTCCGACTGCAACGCGAATCGCCGTTTCACGTGCTGATGATCGTTCTAATACATTTCTTAAATCCCGATGACCGTATTTAATGCCTCCAACTAAATCAGCATGGCCAGGACGTGGGACTTTTTTTTCTTCATATTCTAAATCACTAACGGGTTGTGGCGACATGACTTGCCCCCAGTTTGCTGCATCTTTATTTAATATGACTAACGTAATCGGTGAGCCAAGCGTTATTCCATGACGAACGCCACCTAAAATTTGAACCTTATCGGTTTCAATTTTCATACGCCCACCACGGCCATATCCTTTTTGTCTTTGTGCAAGTTCTTGATTAATCATCTCTTCTGTTAATAAAAGACCTGCTGGAATCCCTTCAATAATTGCCGTTAGTTGCGGTCCGTGAGATTCACCACTTGTTAAATAACGCACTACCATCACCTCTTTTAACTATTTTAACAAATCTAACACTTCGCGACGAAGTTCTATTTGCTTCTTGAATACACCTGTTGAATAAATTGTCTTTGTTGTAGATCCTTGTTTTTTAATCCCTCGCATACTCATACACATATGCTCTGCTTCAATCACAACCATGACGCCTAATGTATCAACAGATGCTTCAATCGCATCTCCAATTTGTTTTGACAGACGTTCTTGTAATTGTGGACGCCTAGCAAA
>DNGE01000068.1:0-4070 GCA_003486705.1 Bacillota bacterium | reverse complement strand
TGCACCTTTCCGAAGAATGGTAATAAATGATGCTCACACATCGAATGGAAATTAATATCTTGAACTAATACGTATTGATCATACTCTTCACTAAAATAAACTTGAAGATGCTGTTGAGGATCTTGATGTAAACCAGAAAACACCTCTTCATACATCTTAGCTACACGTTTTGGTGTGTCTAATAACCCTTCACGTTCAGGATTTTCACCGACTGCTTCTAATATCATTTTGATGGCTAATTCAATTTTATCTTTATCAACATTCATTTCAATCACCTTTGCCAATTAAAAATTTCGACATTTTATCTATCAAATATTTTACCATAATCTTTCTAATGAAATTGAAAATTTGGTAACCTTTTTAGTTTAAGTCACCTATCCTAATTAAATACATAAAAAAAAGGATGACTTGACATGACGTCGTAATCATCCTCTTTTATCTATTTATTTGCTAAGATATGGCGATAGACATCCACATATTGTTGTGCTGAATGATCCCATGAATAATCGCCACGCATTCCTTTAACTTGTAGTTCATGCCAAATATCTTTTTGATGATAATAACTAATTCCACGACGAATCGTATAAAGCATATCATGTGCGTTATAATTCGTAAATGTGAAACCATTCCCTTCTTTCGTATCTTCACGATACGATTGAACCGTATCATTTAATCCACCTGTTTCGCGAACAACTGGGATGGTTCCGTAACGAAGTGAAATTAATTGTGATAATCCGCACGGTTCATATAAAGATGGCATTAAGAATAAATCACTTGCTCCATAAACCAGATGTGCCAACGCTTCATTATAGCCAAAATAAACACCAAGTTGACTTGGATAACGATCACGCAACGTTTGGAAGTAATCTTCATATTTCTTTTCTCCAGAACCTAAAATAAAAATTTGAGCTTCTTTGTGATAAAGAATTTCTTCAATCACTTCCATGATTAAATCTAAGCCTTTTTGTGAATCAAATCGTGTGACAATTCCAATGAGTGGTACATCTTCACTAATTTCTAAACCATGTCTAATTTGTAACCCTGATTTATTAACTGATTTTATACTTAAACTTTGATCATTATAACCACTCACTAAGTAAGCATCTTGTGTTGGATCAAAGAACTTGATATCAATCCCATTAACAATACCAAACAAATCATTTTGACGTTGTTGTAACACGTGATTTAACCCTTCACCATAAAAATCAGTTAAAATTTCTTTGGCATACGTCGGACTAACTGTACTAATCGCTTTAGCATGTAAAATCCCTGTTTTCATATAATTAATCTGCTCATCTAAATACTCATAACCAAGACTTCGGATTGCATGACTGCTAAACTGACCTTGGAATCGTAAGTTATGAATGGTATAGACCGAACTCATTTCCTTATAAAATGGCTGGTGGCTATATCTTTGAGTTAAGAAAAATGGAATTAATCCTGTCTGCCAATCATTACAGTGAATCACATCAGCCTGAAAACCTAAATGTTCTAAACTTTTTAAAACCACATCAGAAAAAATAGCAAACTCATAATCTTGGTTAAAACTTTCATAAATTTTATCGTTTTGATACAAGCTCGGTTCATGTACGAGATAATACGTCACAAAGTCATACTTCACACATTCAATGTAAAATCTTTTTCCGTGAACATCGACTTCAGTTGCTAGCTCTATATTTTCTAATAACTCTTGTTTTAACACACGGTATTTCGGTAAGAAGACCGCCACCTCATGACCTATTTCTTGTAATGCTTTTGGTAAAGAATATGCAACATCTGCAAGTCCACCCGTTTTAATAAACGGATAAACTTCAGACGAGACAAAAGCAACCTTCATTAGTACATTCCCCCTGCAGGGTAAATCGTACTTCCACATTTAATTAATTTATCATTAAAATCAGACTCAGAGCAATTAGGGAAAATACGAACGTTGCGCTCGATAATCGTTTCTGAAGGAATGGTAACACCTTTTCCAATGACATTTAATCCGCTTGATAAAACCTTTGGATTTTCTTCATTTGGCATTGAAACTGGTCCACGACCAATGTAGCTTCCTTTTCCAATTCTTACGTTTTTATCAATAATCGCACCTTCGATAATACAACCTTCTTCAATAACTGCATCATTCAAAATAATACTGTTCTTAACAACGGCATTTGGATGAATGTGTACCCCAGGACTAATCACTGATTTAGTCACTGATCCAGCAACAATAGCACCATTTGAAATTAAACTTTGGCATACACTTGCTTTTGATCCGAATTTTGCAGCAGGTCTTTCTTCACTGCGTGTATGAATAATCCAATTTGGATCATACATATCTAATTTAATTTGATCAACTGTACAAGTTAATTCAAGATTTGACTCTAAATAAGAATCATAAGTTCCAACATCTTTCCAATATCCTTTAAAACGATAAGAATAAACATTTCCATGTTGAATTAAGTGAGGAATGACATGACCTCCAAAATCTAAATCTTCATGTTGTAATGTTTGTAAAATATTTAATAACACATCTGTTTTAAACACATAGATTCCCATTGAAGCTAAATTACTTTTTGGTTCATTTGGTTTTTCTTCAAACTCATAAATTCTTCCTTCTTCATTGTCTGATAAAATTCCAAAGCGAGATGCTTCTTCCATTGGCACTTCTTGTGCACATACTGTTACATCAGCATCTGTCTCAAGATGACGAGCTAATAATTTTCGATAATCCATCTTGTAAATATGATCCCCTGATAAAATTAAAACGTGTGATGGATTTTTACGTTTAATAAAATTAATATTTTGACGAACAGCATCCGCTGTTCCACGGTACCAATTGTCTTTTGAAAATCCTTCGTATGGTTGTAATAAGGTTACACCTGTATTTTTACGATCAAAATCCCATGGTTGCCCCATTCCAATATGCTCATTTAAAGATAATGGTGAATACTGTGTCAAAATCCCAATATCATAAATATCTGAATTGCAGCAATTACTCAATACAAAGTCAATAATTCTAAATTTACCTGCAAATGGAACGCTTGGCTTAGCCCTTCCTAGTGATAACAAATCTAAGCGTGAACCACGCCCCCCAGCTAAAATCATACCTAATACTTTCATTATATATCCCCCTTAATAAGATTTCTATTTTAGGTCAAGCAACCCACCTTAACAGTGCTAATATTATCATGGCAAAATTTAAAAATAAAGTGAATTTTTTTACTTTATACAGAAAAAGATGATTTCCGTGTAACCCGTTACATTATACGTGTTGTTTTTCATTTTTTGCGCCCAATGTAAGCGCAAACTATATTGTAAAACCTGACCTCTGTCGAAAAAAAGTGGATAGTGTTGTGTTTTGTTAAAACCTAAGAAAAAAAAGGTTCAATTCCACACTTGGAATTGAACCTTTCATTTTATAGTTTAGCTTATTGCTCAACAATTTCTTCTGAATAATCTAATGTTGCTAAACGTTGTAACATACGATAACGACGTTGTGCCTCTTTGCGGTTTGTTTCTAACAATTCGGCTGCTTCATCTGGATTAATTTTTGTAACTTGTGCGTAACGTGCTTCACTCAATAAGAAGTCACGATATTTATCCCAGTTTGGTTCTTTAGAATCTACTTGTAATGGGTTTTTACCTTCATCCGCTAATTTTGGATCAAATCGGTAAGTTGGCCAGTATCCACATTCTGTCGCAAGTTTCGCTTGATTTTGTGAATTTGCAAGACCACCTTTAATACCATGAGCAATACATGGAGAATAAGCTAAGATAATAGACGGTCCATTATGTTTTTCAGCCTCAATAAATGCTTTTAACACTTGTGCTTGAGAAGCTCCGTGAGAAATTTGAGCAACATAAACATGTCCATAAGACATAGCAATTGCCGCTAAATCTTTTTTCTTACCTGCTTTACCAGCTGCCGTAAATTTAGCAATTGATCCTGTTTGTGAAGATTTAGAAGATTGCCCACCTGTATTTGAGTATACTTCTGTATCTAACACTAAGATATTAACATCTTCATTGTTTGCGATAACATGGTCAAGTCCACCGTAACCGATGTCATAAGCCCATCCATCTCC
>DNGE01000026.1:6046-12990 GCA_003486705.1 Bacillota bacterium | reverse complement strand
GATCGTTCAAGCGATTTATTATTAAACATCGTAACAGAGCTACTAGATTTCTCACGAATCGAAGAAGGAAAGATTAAGTTAATTATATCTGAATTAAATATGATTCAAATTAGTGAGATGTTAGAAGGATTTTTTATAAATGATATCAATTCTAAAAATTTAGAATATGAAGTCATTGTTGATCATTTAATTCCAACTACGCTGTACGGTGATGAAAGTAGAATTAAGCAAATTATTATAAATTTAGTTTCGAATGCGATAAAATTTACTGAGAATGGAAAAATAACAGTGATATTTAAATTGGATAATATCGATAAAAATTATGCATTTCTCGAAATTAAAGTGTGCGATACGGGTAAAGGAATTGCACCCGAGAAGTTAGATTCCATTTTTGAATCCTTTACACAAGAAAATAACTCTATTTCTCGAAAATATGGTGGTACTGGATTAGGTTTAAGTATTTCAAAAGGATTAGCTGAAGTAATGGGCGGAAGTCTGACGGTAGACAGTAGTGTTGGTGTTGGTTCTACCTTTACATTCTTCTTACCGTTGTGTACTAATCCAATTGACGAAGAAGAGAATTAAGGTGATGATCATGAAAAACGATAAAATTATAGTAAAAGGTGCCCGTGAGCAAAATTTAAAAAATATAGATGTTGAAATTCCTAGAAATCAATTGGTAGTCATGACTGGACTTTCAGGTTCTGGAAAATCATCGCTAGCATTTGAAACAATTTATGCAGAAGGGCAACGCCGTTATGTTGAAAGTTTATCTGCGTATGCAAGACAATTTCTTGGGAATATGGAAAAGCCAGATGTAGATTCTATTGAAGGTTTATCACCAGCTATTTCCATTGATCAAAAAACGACGAATCGAAATCCCCGTTCAACGGTTGGGACAGTTACAGAAATATATGATTACCTCCGTTTATTGTTCGCAAGAATTGGGAAACCTGTTTGTCCAACACACGGAGTTGAGATTCAAGCGCAATCTGTTGAGCAAATGGTTGATCGATTACTGGAGTATCCAGAGAGAACGAAGATTCAAGTCTTATCGCCTATTATAAGTGGTAAAAAAGGATCGCATGTAAAAGTATTAGAACAATTAAAAAAGGACGGTTATGTTCGAGTTCGTATTGATAATGAAATGCGCGACTTAGATGAAGAGATTGAGTTAAATAAAAATAAGAAACATAGTATTGAAGTTGTAATTGACCGTATTGCTATCCGTGAAGAGGTTGCGTCACGTTTAGCAGATTCATTAGAAACAGCGTTGAAACTTGGACAAGGTAAAGTTATCGTCGATGTTTTAGGTGAAGGCGAGTTAGTGTTTAGTGAGCATTTTTCTTGTCCATATTGTGATTTCTCTGTTGGAGAATTAGAACCACGAATGTTTTCATTTAACTCACCATTCGGAGCATGCCCCGAATGTAGTGGACTCGGGGTGCAAAAAGCAATTGACATTAACTTATTAATTCCTAACCCGACACTATCTATTGCGGAGGGTGCGATTCGTGGTTGGGAAAACGAAGCAAATTATGCGCGTAAGGTTCTTGAAAAAGTTTGTGAACATTATAAGATAGATATTAATAAACCATTTGAAAACTTAGATGACAAAGAGAAAAATATTATTTTATACGGTAGCGATGAACCGATTATGTTTGATATCGTCACTGAAAGCGGAATGAAGCATGAAAAGTTTGATGTGTATGAAGGAGTTATTAATAACTTAGAACGTCGACATAAAGAAACATCATCTTCATTTATGCGCGAGTGGATTGAAGGGTTAATGAGTGAAACAAAATGTGAAAAATGTGGAGGGAAAAGATTATCTGAAGCTGCTTTATCAGTTTTAATCGATTCTAAAAACATTAATGATTTCACGGGATTATCAATTCAAGAAGCCTTACTATTTATTGAAGAACTTAACTTAAATGATAAAGACCGCGTTATTGCTCATTTAATTCTAAAAGAAATTCAAGAACGCTTGTCGTTCTTAGTCAATGTTGGGTTAGATTATTTAACACTTGATCGCTCAGCAGGATCGTTATCAGGTGGTGAAGCTCAGCGTATTCGATTAGCAACCCAAATCGGTTCTCGATTATCTGGCGTTTTATACGTTTTAGATGAACCATCAATTGGGTTACATCAACGAGATAATGATCGCTTAATTTCTACTTTAAAATCAATGCGTGATCTTGGAAATACATTAATCGTTGTAGAACACGATGAGGATACGATGTTAGCATGTGATTACTTAATTGATATTGGTCCAGGTGCTGGTGTTCATGGTGGACAAATTGTTGCAGAAGGAACGCCTGATGAAGTCATGAATAACGAAGCTTCTATTACAGGTCAGTATTTAAGTGGAAAAAAACAAATTTATTTACCAAAAGAGCGTCGTGAAGGTAATGGAAACTTTATCGAAATTAATGGTGCGACTGAAAACAATCTAAAAAATGTTAATATTAAAATTCCAATGGGGATTATGAATGTTATTACAGGTGTTTCAGGATCTGGAAAATCAACATTAATTAATGAGATTTTATATAAAGGTATCGCTGCAAAATTATATCGCACAAAAGAACGACCAGGAGCGCACAAAGAAATTAAAGGGATTGAATACATTGAAAAAATAATTGATATTGATCAATCACCAATCGGTCGTACACCACGTTCTAATCCAGCAACATACACAGGTGTATTTGATGATATTCGTGACTTATTTGCCTCAACAAATGAGGCGAAAGTTCGTGGTTATCAAAAAGGTCGTTTTTCATTTAATGTAAAAGGTGGTCGTTGTGAGGCATGTCGTGGAGACGGTGTCATTAAAATTGAAATGCACTTCTTACCAGATGTATATGTCCCATGTGAAATTTGTGAAGGTAAACGATATAATCGTGAAACCTTGACCGTTACCTATCGTGGGAAAAACATTTCTGATGTGTTAGCTATGACAGTTGAAGATGCCGTAAGCTTCTTTGAACATCATCCAAAAATTGCGCGTAAGCTACAAACATTAAATGATGTAGGGCTAGGGTATATTACACTAGGTCAACCGGCTTCAACATTATCAGGTGGGGAAGCACAGCGCGTGAAGTTAGCCTCAGAACTTCATAGAAGAATCACAGATAAAACTTTATATATTTTAGATGAACCAACAACAGGCCTTCATGTTGATGATGTAAAGCGCCTATTAAAAGTGCTAGAACGCATGATTGAAGAAGGTGCTACAATCGTTATTATTGAACATAATTTAGATGTCATAAAAATGGCAGATTATATTATTGATTTAGGACCTGAAGGTGGTAACAAAGGTGGAACTATTTTAGCTAAAGGAACACCAGAGCAAATCAGTGAAGTAGCTGAATCGTATACAGGGAAATACTTGAAGAAAGTATTAGAACGCGATCGTGCTCGACAGTAATGACTTAGATACTTATTAAGATAAAAGGTGGCTCAATTAAAAATTGAACCACCTTTTATCATATTTACAATCAAACGTAGTTTTAGATCGATTATACACAAAATATCAAAAAACCTAATTTTAATGCCTTAATAGGCTACACAAGTCTACAAAATGGATATTTATAGCGTTAAAATAAGAAAAATGTGTCAATTTAAGGTATTTTTTGTGTCCTAACTGCATAAAAAGTGTATAAAGGGACAACTGTAACCGTATCCGAGGTTGACCATTGAAATTAGTGCATGCTATGATGTATGAGTCGTAAGCTCACTCTAGAAAGATTACTTGCTTGTTTATCTATTCTAAAAAGGGAGGTGAACTGTTGCTAAAACGACTTGATTTTAAGATTGAAATCTAATGAGCAAAAGGTTTGAATTTATATTAGATGGAATCTTAATATTAATGTTTTAGGCAGCAGGAGCATGAAATGAAACGAGATTTAATTACCCTGATGGTTTCATTATGTGTAATTATCGTCGGTGTCATTGCGGTCATGCAATCCAACTTGAAAGAAATAAGCATCAATGATAATGGAGAGCTAAACACATTCACAACTTATCAACAAACAGTTGAAGATTTCTTAAAAGAACAAAAAATTCGAGTTGGGAATTTCGATGAAATGAACGTAGATTTTACCGACGGTTTAACAGACGGAATGGAAATCGAAATTACTCGCGCGCAAGCTGTTGTTATTAATGACGGTGGCGTGAAAACACGTCTTATGACCACAGAGACAACAGTAGCAGACGTATTAGAACAACGTAGTATTGCTCTTAGTTCAAATGATGAATTATCAGTTGAACAAACTACGAGTGTTGAAGGAGACATGGAGATAGAAATAACTCGTGTCGACAAACAATCAGAATCAGTATTTGAAGAAGTAGAATTGGACGTTAATTATGTATATACAGATGACGTTCCGAGAAACGAACAAAATGTCCTTTACGAAGGAAGACCGCAAGTTATCGAACACGTCATGGAAAAAGTTTATAAAAATGGTGAAGTCGTAGAAACATACGAAGTCGAAACAAAAATAGTCGATGAAGGACAAGCACGTACCATTCAAATTGGAACGGGGCCGATATCGACATTCACAGCAAATATGACTGCATATGATATTAACTGTACAGGTTGTGGTACGCAAGTAGCGTGTAAACCATATACAGACGTATCAAATACTATTTATTATAGCGATAGCGAATATTCAACCGTTCGAATTGTTGCTGCAGGAAGCGATATTCCTTGTGGGACAATCGTCGAGATTGATGGTATTGGAAAAGCAATCGTTTTAGACCGTGGTAGTGCAGTTACAGGTAACGATTTAGATTTACTGGTCAATACAAATCCATGGGATTTTGGCCGAAAGTACAAAACAACGAAAGTCCTGAGATGGGGCTGGTAATCTTTCATTTACAAAGATTGTACACGTGCTCATTTTAAATGTATCTAAAATAAAAAGATGGACAATAGTGAAGAGATCTTACGACAATCAATACTAAATTCATTAAGTAAAAAGATACAGTTAAAAAGTGTACAAGGTTTTGTAAAGTAAAAAATTAAAAGTGCCCTATTTTCAACATTGAAAATAGGGCACTTTTTTTGATTAAAAATAAGAATTGGGCATAGGATATATCGTTTGGTTATTTTTCATAGAATCTATTTCATATTTTATCCAAAAAGTTTTGTTAAAATCGTAATTGTGATACAATGTTACTGAGTCAAGTAAGGAGGGTTTCATGTGAACGATAATAAGCAGTCAAATACAGATCACCACGAACACCAAGTCGTTGATGAGGCTGAGTTTTTACGTACACTTGTTAATCAAGAGGGGAAAACAGAACAAGAAGAATTTGAATTTAATCAACCATTTATGAATAGTCGACAGATTGTTTACACAAAACAAGGTGGATGCTTCAATGTTTCTTCAATGCTTATTAATCTGCTTGTATTTACGCTTGTCTTAATGGTGACAAGTGGTTGGTTTAGCGGATTTTATCTAGCTAATGTATGGGCAGCGTTTGAAACAGCATTGTGGATGTCTGTGTTAAATGTCGTATTGAAGCCGATTATCGTCATTTTAACATTACCGCTAACGATTTTAACGTTTGGTATGTTTTATGTCGTTGTTAATGGCGTTATTTTATTAATAGCAGATTATATCATGGGGCCATTGTTTGAAATTCATTCATTTGGAGTTGCGATTTTTGCCTCGATTTTTATTTCTGTTTTACGTCTATTGATTAATCGTTATGTTTTAAAAGATTCTTCATTCAGAATGAATTAATTTATTAATATAGGTGGTGTAAAAATGAATAAAGTAACAGTAGCAGATTTAGTTCGTGAAGTAAGTCTTGAAGTAGTGGCGCAAGAGGATGCGTTAAATAATCAAATTACAGAGCAGATGTTATCACGTCCGGGAATGGAATTAACAGGGGTAACAGAATATTTTCATGATAGCGCAAGCAAACGTGTCCAAATTATTGGGACGAAAGAGTGGTTATATCTACAAAAATTAACACCCGAATTACGCAAGGAACGTTGTAAGATTTTATTTATAAGCAACACACCAGTCATTATTTTTTCAAAGAATTTTGAAGTGCCAGTTGAAATGATTGAATTAGCGAATGAGCACCATGTTCCGATTTTAAGAAGTACAAAAGAAACAACCGTGTTACATACATCGATTTCAAATTACTTAGAAGAAGCCTTATCTCCTGTGCAATCATTACATGGGGTATTAGTGGACGTAAACGGAATTGGTGTTTGTATCATCGGAAAAAGTAGTATCGGTAAGAGTGAAACAGCGCTTGAGCTTATTAACCGTGGTCATCAATTAATTGCTGATGATCGTGTTGATATTTTTGAAAAAGAACCAGGGTTAGTTGTTGGGCGTGCACCTGAATTATTACGTCAATTTATTGAGATTCGCGGAATTGGAATTATTAACGTAGTGGAAATGTTTGGAGCACGTGCTTATCGTCATAAAAAACGCATTACTTTAATTGTTGAATTGGAAGATTGGAACAATGAAAAGATTTATAACCGTATTGGGCTTGCTGATGAAACGATGAAGTTATTCAATACAGAAATCACAAAAATTACAATTCCAGTTCGACCTGGACGAAGTATCGCTTCATTAATTGAGGTTGCAGCAATGAATCACCGCTTAAAAGTGATGGGATACAATGCTGCAGAGGCATTTACAAATCAATTAAATGAGTTTATTCGTTCAAAAAGTAATGAAGCTTAAAATATAGTAGTGAGAGTTTTTAAACTCTCACTTTTCAAAATAATTTGAAGGAGGAGTTATGATGGATCATTCAATGATAGAGCCATTAAATCGCGTTTTTATTCAATTTGGACCATTTACGATTTATTGGTATGCTGTCTTTATTATGTCTGGGGTTGGGCTAGGGTTGTATTTAGCAATTCGCGAAGGAAAACGAATGGGGATTAATTCTGAATTTTTCTATGATCT
>DNGE01000026.1:0-5819 GCA_003486705.1 Bacillota bacterium | reverse complement strand
TTTGGACTTCCTATCTCAATTATTTCAGCACGAATTTATTACGTTGCCTTTTCATGGGATTATTATTCGAAAAATCCACAGAACATTATTAAAATTTGGGAAGGTGGTATTGCTATTCACGGTGCTATTATTGGTGCTGCTATTTTTGGATACATTTATTGTAAACGAAAAAAAATATCACCATGGTTGATCATGGATATTGCAGGGGTTAGTTTTATCATCGCTCAAGCAATCGGTCGTTGGGGTAACTTTATGAATCAAGAAGCGCATGGGGGAGCTGTTCCTGGAGCGACACTTGATGCTCAACGTGAATTTTTACAATCACTATTTATTCCGGACTTTATCATTAATAACATGTATATCAACGGAACATATTATCACCCGACGTTTTTATATGAGTCAGTATGGAATATTATTGGGTTCTTAATTGCGATGTTTGTCTTAAGAAAACTAAGCAAACTTTTAGTTGGTGAAATCGCAGCGTTTTATGCGATTTGGTATTCAATTGGTCGATTTGTAATTGAAGGAATGCGAACAGACAGCTTAATGGTGACAGAAACGTTAAGAATTGCTCAAGTTATTTCACTTGTTTCAATTGTAGCAGTATTAATTGTAATTCTGATTCGCCGAGTTAAGAAACTAAATATGGAAACATATAGAAGTTATTATTTAAACCAATAGTCATATCTTGTAAAATTAAATAATAAAATTAAAAAGTAGAAGTGTGTTATTCCTCTACTTTTTAATTTATAAAAAAATAAAGTGGGTGTATAACATGATTAAAGCAGTCTTTTTTGATTTAGATGGAACACTGATCGATACAAATCAACTTATTATTAACTCGTTTTACCACACGTTTCAAACCTATTTTCCAGAGCGCCAATTTTTAGAAACTGACATTTTAGACTGCATCGGTCCAACACTTGCACAAACTTTTTCAAAATATAATGAAGAAGCAGTGCATGAGATGATTCAAACTTACCGTGAGTTTAATATGAAACACCATGATGAGATGGTCGTTATTTTTCCTGGGGTAATAGAAATGTTGAAGCAACTACATGACATGGGATTAAAACTTGCTATTGTAACGTCTAAGAAAAGAGACATTGCTATTCATGGGGCACAGTTAACAAAAATCTATGATTATTTTGATTATGTTATTTCTGCTGATGAGGTCACCGATCCAAAACCACATCCAGAAGCGATTGAAAAAACACTCGCTTATTTTGATTTAGCACCAGCGGACGTGATAATGGTTGGGGATAATTCTCATGATATTGAATGTGCACATCGTGCAGGTGTAAAAAGTGTTGGTGTCGGATGGTCACTTCGTGGAGCAGAATATTTGAAAACATATCGTCCGAGTTATATAATTAAAACAGGACAAGAACTTGTAGACATTGTTAAAGAATTAAATCATAAATAAATTTGAGGATGAGGTGTAGGTATGGAAAAAAATTATGATGTTGCCATTATTGGAGCAGGGCCTGCTGGGATGACAGCAGCAATTTATGCGGCACGTGCATCATTATCAGTTGTCATGATAGAGCGTGGAGCACCGGGTGGACAAATGGTTAACACGTTTGAAATAGAAAATTACACAGGATTTGATAAAATTACAGGTCCTGAATTATCAATGAAAATGTTTGAGCACTCACAAATTGCAGGAGCTGAATATGCTTATGGAAATGTTGAGAATATTACAGTTGATGAGAATGGAATGAAGCTTATTGATTGTGGTGACTCGGTCATAAAAGCTAAAACAATTATTATTGCAACAGGTTCACAACATCGAAAATTAGGTGTTAAAGGTGAAAAAGAATTAGCAGGACGCGGAATTTCTTGGTGTGCTGTTTGTGATGGTGCCTTTTTTAGAAATAAAAAAGTAGCTGTTATTGGTGGCGGTGATTCTGCAGTTGAAGAAGCTTTATATTTAGCAGGGCTTGCAGAAAAAGTAACCATTATTCATAGACGTGATGAATTACGTGCAGCAAAAATCTTACAAAATCGTGCGTTTGAAAATGAGAAAATTGAGTTTGTATGGGATTCTGTGGTTGAATCATTCGAAGATGCTAACGGTAAACTTGGACATGTTAAAGTTAAGAATGTCAAAACAGATGAAGAAATAGAAGTCGATGCAGATGGAGCGTTTATTTATATTGGATTAGATCCGATTACAAATATGGTAAAAGACTTAGACATTACAGATGAAGCTGGCTATATTGTGGTCAATCACGATATGAGTACAAGTATGCCTGGGATTTTTGCAGCAGGTGATGTGACGAATAAAGAACTACGTCAAGTCGTAACTGCTGTAAATGACGGTGCAATTGCAGCACAAACAGCGTTTAAATACATTGAAACACAGTTAAGATAGTAACAATAGGAAAGCTAGATAATCTCAAACTATTTAGCTTTTTTTTCATGGTTAAGAAAGTTTTAGGAACTAGACACATAAAATTTAACGTGATATAATGATTTTATTGATAATCAATATCATTTAACGATGTGGTTTTAATGAGTCAAAGTAATAGTTACTGCTTAAAACCACTTAACTAAAAGGTTGAAAAGCTTTTTTTATGAATTAAAGTTTAAATCCATTTTGTTTAAAAGAGAGTTTAACTTTTTCACTCAGCATAAATGTAAGATATCAAAACCAGAGTATCTATTTAGTTGTATAGATAAAAGCAAATCAGAAATCTATAGTTTTAAAAAGTCAGATGTTTAAAATAATTTTAAATGCTACATTGCAACATGTTATAAATAAAAATCTGTTATGTAATTAATTTGAAGTTTTTGAACGGGTTTTATAGATGGCGTGCTTACGGTTCATAAATTTGTGCCTCGTTTTGCCAATATGAACACATATAGTGCGTGGTTAATTGTGCAAAACTTATCTGTTTATCGATAGAGAAAAATGATTTAAAGACATCAAAAAAGATAATATTAAATAGTTGTACGTTAGGAGTGAGTAGATGAATCTCACGGTAAAAGGTTTAAATTATGCTTATAATAAACAACCCATTCTTCAAGATATGTCTTTTGAGATTGAAGAGGGAAGTTTTTTAACGGTGATCGGGCCAAATGGTTCGGGGAAGTCTACGTTGATTCGTTGTTTAATTGGTTTAAATAAAGTAGAAAATAAAACAATTTTTTATAAGGAACATGATATTAATCAGTTTCAATCTTGGACTGAGATTGGTTATGTGCCGCAGCGATTTGAAAATATAAACTTAGAAATACCAATGACGGTTTCTGAATTGCTACAATCTGCAACCATTAAGAAATTATCAAAGCAAGATAAAATCAAAACGTTAAATAAGGTAAATATGGAAGAGTTTTTAAATAAAAGTATTAAAGAATTATCTGGTGGCCAATTACAACGTGTCTTAATTGCAAGAAGTTTAATTAATGACCCTAAAATATTAATTTTAGATGAGCCAACGGTAGGGATTGATATGAAAAATGTACAAGCCTTTTATAAAACATTAGAAGAGTTAAAAGAACAAGGCTTAACCATTATCATGATAACGCACGATCAAAACTTCTATAGTCTTCCAGTCACTCATGTGTTAAGTTTAAATTATTTAACTTATGATTTTGTGAAAATTGAAGATTATCAGAATCGTCATAGTAGTAAGGGGGCCACAATATGATTGAGGCGTTATTTAATTATACGTTTTTGCAAAATGCTTTAATTGCAGGTTTGCTCATTGGATTACTAGCACCGCTTATCGGTACGTTTGTCATTGTAAAAAAATTATCATTTATCGCTGATACATTAAGTCATGTTTCATTAGCAGGAATTGCGCTCGGATTACTTTTACAATCAAATGCCGTGGTTACGTTTCCACCTGTTTATATGGGAACCATATTTGCTGTACTCGGTTCAATTTTATTAGAATTGCTTAGAACACAATTTATGGCATATAAAGAAGTGGTCATGCCGGTTATATTATCACTAGGTGTTGCACTTAGTGTTATATTCGTTTCAGCAGGTAATGGTTTTAATGCTGAGATTTTAGGGTATTTGTTTGGTTCAATTAATACTGTTTCAACTGAAGATGTTAAATTACTGGCTCTGATTACTATTTTAATTGTAAGCCTTGTGATACTAAACTATCGAACTTTACTTGCAATTTCATTTAATGAACAAAATGCTAAATTAATTGGAATTAATGTGAGAAGATTCTCATTTATCTTTATTATTATTTTATCAATTGTTATTTCACTATCAATAAAAATAATGGGAACCTTGCTCATTTCCTCGCTCATGATAATTCCAGTCACAAGTAGTATGAAAGTGGCTAAAAGTTTTAAACAAACCTTAATCTTAAGTATTGTATTTTCAGAACTAGCCGTTGTGCTAGGGCTTGTTGGCTCGTATTATTTTAATATCCCATCAGGGGCAATGATTGTTTTATTTAATGTAATTATTTTATTTAGTGTACTAATTTATAACTATATCGAAGGAGTGATTAAAAAGTGAAAAAAATAATAATGGTTTTAGTAGCCTTACTATTAGTAGGTTGTGAACAAACTAATAACCAAGAAACAAACACCCAACAATTAGATTCAAATCAAATAACAGTTGCGACAACGTTATATCCTATTTCATTCTTAGTTCAAGAAATTGGTGGAGATTATGTTGAAGTTGAATCGATTATCTCAAATGGAGCAGATGCACACAGTTATGAACCGACTATTCAACAAATGAAATTAGCAAGCGATGCACAATTATTTATCTATCTAGATGAATCAATTGAAACATTTATGAGTAAAATGCTATCTAATATTGAAGCGGGAAATGCCCAAATCATTGCGTTAGCAGAAAATCTTGATTTAGAGCTTGAACACACACATGACGAAGAAGACCACGATCACGAAGACGATCATGATCATGAAGAAGAGGAAGCAGACCACGATCACGATCATGAAGATAATCATATTTGGTTAAATCCAATGTACATGATAGAAATGGCTGAAGTGGTATTAGAAAATTTATCAGCACACTTACCAGAACAAGCATCAACATTTCAGCAAAACTTTGAGAATTTAAAAGGACAACTATTAGAATTAGATGAAGCTTTCCATGAATTAAGTGACGCCCCAAAACCATATTTTATGGTCGCGCATGCCGCTTATGGTTCATGGGAAACTTACGGTATTCACCAAATTCCAATTACAGGGATTCTTGGGAATGATGAGCCGACACAACAAGAGTTAATCGAATTAATTAACCTTGGTAAAGAGCATGAATTAAATTACATTTATTATGAACAAAACATCCCGTCAGCAAATGCCCAAGTCATTCAAAAGGAATTAAATCTAGAATCTTTAGAATTACATAATTTAGCGACGATTACTAATGAAGAGTTAAAAGCAGGAAAAAATTATTTTGATATTATGTATCAGAATATTGAAAATTTAAAAGAAGAAATTTATAAATAATACAAAAAGAAACTGCCTGAACAAGGTTCTTTCTCATGTTTGGCTATTTACAAAAAATGAAGATGAAATCTTTTAGATTTTCATCTTCATTTTGCACTATAAACCTCGTAGGAAATACACCAGTATTTGTGTGTAGCTTCTACGATTTTTTATTTGTTTATGATCATGTGATTTTGTAAGTGTTAGTTTTAAAAAAGATTGATGTAAAATACAAGCCTTAAATCAAAGGGTGATAGTTGAATATGAATGGTATTCACTATGTGATGTTGCCTTGAATTAGTAGTGGTGCTTAAATGGACACAAACGACATGGTAGCAACATCTGAATTAGGAAGGGGAATAGGTTGGAGACTTGTGGTATTTATCATG
>DNGE01000029.1:6150-7933 GCA_003486705.1 Bacillota bacterium | reverse complement strand
TTAACAATAACTCTAATTGATTTTTTAACATCACAGCATCTTCAATGTCTAGTTGCACCTGACAAGCAACTTGTGCTGGAACGTTTTGCATGCGTTGTTGTAAATCACGTCCTATCGGCGTTAACTCGGCATAGACAACGCGATTATCAGCCTCATCACGATAACGTGTTATGAGGTTCATGTTTTCTAACTTTTTTAATAAAGGGGTTAACGTTCCAGAATCTAAATGCAGTTTTTCACCCATTTGTTTGACGGTTATTTTTTCATGCTCCCATAACACAATTAAGGCAATGTATTGCGTATACGTTAACGAAAACTCGTCTAGGATTGGTTTATACATACGAATGACTTCTCGAGACGCTGTATATAACGAAAAACATAACTGATCCTCAAGTTTAATTTTAGATTCTTCCACCTTATTCCCACCTTTGTTGATTAATTAAACTGTTGTTTTTGCTTTTTTAGCGAGCCCATCAAGATAACTCACAGCCGATAACGCTGCAATATTTCCTTCACCCGCCGCTTTAATATATTGATACGGTTTTCCGACAACATCACCGGCTGCAAAACATCCAGCAATATTTGTATTCATTAAACGGTCCACTGTTACGTGATTATCGACAATAGTCAACCCTGGTACGAGCTGATTAGCCGCCACGCTATCTCGTAAAATAAAAATACCATCCGTTTCGATTTCTTGATTTTTAAGAACAAGTGATGTCACCGATGTTTCACCTTTAATTTCTCTTGGGAAATCTTTGATGATTTCAACGTTTGAATCAACTTCAACAGCTTCTTTGTACATGGGGATATAATACACTTTTTTAGCAATACTTGCAATGAAATTTGCCTCATCCTCATCATGCTTATTTTCTGCAATAATGCTTACAACTTTATCTTTATAAAGCGGCGCATCACAAGTCGCACAATACCCAACTCCACGACCTAAAAATGCCTCTTCACCCGCAATTAACTTACCATAAGAAATTCCAGTCGCTAAAATGATAGTTGTTGCTTCATACATTTTATCATTAACCATCAGCGAAAAATACTCACCCATTGAATAAATATTATTCACTTTCTCCTCCGTCACCTTTAAATCCATCGAGGCTAAATGACTGACGAACTGATCTTTTAACTGTGAACCACTCACATTTGGGAAACCTAAATAATTATTAATTTCCTTCGCCTTCACAAGCTTCGCACTTAAATCCTGACTTCCAAAAATAATGACACTTTTTTTACGAATATTCCCTGTCAACGCAGCACTCAAACCAGCTGGTCCACTACCAATAATGGCAATATCATATCGCATCTCATTCACTCCATTTTCTAATATAAATTACAGTAAGTGATTTATACATTTTGTTCTCATAATGACAAAAACTCACCTTTTTATTTACAAGGAGTGTGCTTCAATATTTAAGCACACTCACATTTTTATGATTAGGCCATTGAACTAAAAATCAAATTATTTCAATAACTTTGCAATATCACCCTCGATTTTAGATGGCTTTGTTGTTGGAGAATAACGTTTAATAACTTGACCATTTTGATCAATTAAGAACTTTGTAAAGTTCCATTTAATTTCATTACTTAATAAACCTTTTGCTTCAGACTTTAAAAATTGATACACAGGATGTGCATTTTCTCCATTTACGTCGATTTTTTCAAACATTGTAAATGTCACACCATAGTTTAATTGGCAAAACTCTTGAATTTCTGAGTTTGATCCTGCATCTTGTTGTGCAAATTGATTACAAGGGAATCCTAAAATATCTAA
>DNGE01000029.1:0-5868 GCA_003486705.1 Bacillota bacterium | reverse complement strand
CATTTTGAAGCTGTATTAACAACTAAAACAACACGCCCCTTATATTGATCCATTTTCACAACTTGTCCATTCATTTTTTTTGCTTCTAATTCATAAAATTTCATTTTTACTCCACCTTTCATAATCGGTTGTATGCAATTTAATTGTATACTGCTATTTTAGTTGTATACAATCAATTTGTCAACCTACATTTTTAAAAAACTAAACTCTACTTTATAGCTTGGTTGAAAGTACATCACTTAATGTATTAAATTTCTATCTGCTTTTATACTAACTTTATCCAATTTAGACAAAGTAGGTGAATTTATGTCAAATCTATTACGACAAATAGAGCCAAATAAAAAAACAGCCAATTCTGGCTGTTTTCAAAAATCATCTATTTTGCATTTACCGCACGGTAAAATACGTTTGCTAATTGTCCGAATTCTTCAATACTTAATGTTTCTCCACGACGACTTGGCTCAATTCCCGCTTCAAGTAGTAATTCAGATACAACTGGTTTTGTAAATTGAGAGAAGCGTGTACTTAAGTTATTTTGTAACGTTTTGCGGCGTTGTTTAAACGCAGCATGAACTAAGTCCATAAAGAATGCTTCGTCTTCTACCTCAACAGCTGGTGCGTCACGACGCACTAATTTAACAACCGAGCTATCCACATTTGGAGCTGGAATAAATACTGTTTTTGGTACATTGATTGCAATTTTTGCTTCTGTGTAATATTGTACTGCGATTGATAACGCGTTGTAATCTTTCGAACATGGTTTAGCTGATAAACGCTCTGCCACTTCTTTTTGCATCATTGTCACATACCAATCAATCGGTAATCGTTTTTCAATTAATCCCATTAAAATTGGCGTTGTGATGTAGTATGGTAAGTTCGCAACGACCGCAATATGTTTCACATCTTTGAATTCTTCTTCAATCATGCTCGCCACATCAGCTTTTAAAATATCTTGATTGATAACCTTAACATTATCATATGGCGCTAATGTTTCGGCTAAGATCGGAATTAAGCGTGGGTCAATTTCATATGCCACAACTTTTTTAGCACGGCGCGCGATAAACTCCGTTAACGCTCCAATTCCGGGTCCGATTTCAATAACTCCAACTTCATCATTTAAATCTGCTGCATCGACAATTTTATTTAAAATATTTGTATCTGTTAAAAAGTTTTGCCCAAAGCTTTTTCTAAATGTAAAACCATGGCGCTCAATAATTTGTTTCGTATTCGATTTATTTGCTATATCTATCATTCAAAACGCTCCTTTAATTGCTATATAAACCTATTTGCCTCAAGTCATGGGCAAGTCTCTAATTTTTTGTCTGAAAAACTATTCCTTTAACGCATCCACCACTTGCTGTTTCGTGATCCCAAACATCATCAAACGTTTTTGAAGTTGTTTGCCATTCACATAGCCAATTCCAAGTGCATCACTTAACTGCTCACGTAACTTTGAACTGTTTTTGTGACCGACTAAATTTAAATGCATTAAAAACTCCGGTTCAATTTGCTCAACAACTGTTCCATTGGGTGTCAATAAATTCGATAAGGCTTCAATAATTGCATCATCCTTAGCATGTTCAACCCCGACACCACAACTATTTTTACCAATCGCATCTTTTTGCCTTAAATATGCTTGCTTACAACCCGGCACAAAATCATTCACTTTTTGACGAATCTTATTTCCGGGAAAATCAGGGTCTGTAAAGACAATAACCCCACGCATTTCTTGCAACACCTTAATGCGCTTTAGCGTCTCGAAACTAACAGCTGAGCCATTCGTCTCAAGCGTCTCAACATCCGGATAAATCTCTTTTAAGCGACGTGTATCATCACGCCCCTCAACCACAATAATCTCTTTAAACATTCAATGTTGCTCCTAAACTAAGATGTATTCATGTTTCATACACTCTATTAAATTTTTAAAACTCTTTATCTACGTTCAATCGTTTGCTTCATCTTAAATAAAACACGTGATATGTAATAATTTATATCATGCCTTACCCTCCTTGATGTGCAATCGCCATTCAAGGATGTTCTTATTTATAACAAAAATTACTGTACACGTTTGATTCCTATTGTTCATATCCTATTAAAAATCGGATTGTGCCTCTTACTAAAAGGATTGCTCAAATCTACACCAATTTGAAGCAGTATGATTAGTATTAAAAATCGTTAAAATTACTGCTCATTTACGTGTAGGAACTTTAATAATTTCGATTTAGCTTCACAATCAGGTTTTGATTGAATGAGATCAAGCGGGTAGTAAATCTTATATTCTTCCTTCGTCGTTATCGAAATAATGCCTTTAATAACATTCGACACTTCAGAAATCTCTTTTATAGTATCATCAAGCATCAATAATTCAATGCGCTCAGATGTCGAATTAGAATTTTGACTATAGTAATCATATGGACTTTTTGTGCTATGCTCAATCATTAAATAATAATTTGGATCAATGCCAAGTTCTTGCATCCACCCTTGCATATCAACAAGTAGTTCATTCCAACCTGTTCCAGGTTCAATTTGAATTCCTTTTAATAAACGACGGTTAATAAAACGATCTGCAAAATCTGCTAAGATTTCATCTTTCTCTTCAACAAATCGTGATGCATAATAAAAAATAGTGGAGTCATCAAATTTTAAAAACGTCTCAATATGTGGATGTTTCTCTGTGACAAGCTCCCTCAAAGATTCGAGTGGCTTTCTAAATTTATAGCCTGTTTTAATTAAATACACCACACGCTGGAACATCTTTTTAATAATTAAATCAAAGCTGACTCCTGTTGTGTGTAAATAGACTTGCCAATACATTTGATAGCGACCGAGTAAATAATCTTCAATCGCATGCATCCCTGACTGTTTGTAGACAATTTTGTTATCTACAACACGCATGGTACGTAAAATTCGATCAACGTCAATTTCACCATATGGCGTCCCACAGAAATATGAGTCACGTAATAAATAATCTAAACGGTCAGCATCTAATTGACTCGAAATAATTGAGATAATGACTTTATTTGGATGCACTTTATTAATAACATCTGCTACTTCTTGAGAAAAACCTGTTTTATATTGTTCTAATTTTTCATGAACTTGCGTATTTTCTAAAAGAACACGTTGGGTAAATAATTCATGGTGCACACTAAAAACAGATTCAAACGCATGTGAAAATGGTCCATGACCTAGGTCATGAAGTAGGGCAGCGCAAAGCGTTAGCATACGCTCATGTTCGTTTAAAATCGGCTGGCGTTGATTGAGCGAGTCAATTATTCGACGCGCCATTTCATAAACACCTAACGAATGTGAAAAGCGGCTATGTTCTGCCGTGTGGAAAACCATATGTGTTCCACCTAATTGTTTAACGCGGCGAAGGCGTTGTAATTCTTTTGTTTGAATGAGATCCCAAATTAATTGATCAGTTACATGCACGTATCCGTAAACGGGATCACGAAAGACTTTTTCTTGTAGTTTTTTCATCAATAATCACCGGTCATATTATATTTTTATTTACATATTTTCCAAAAAGACAACTAAAATGTCTAAAATAACTATTATCCTACTTAATAGTATACCATACTCGACAAACTCTAGAAGTACTTAACATTTTTTGTTTTAAAATTAACAAAGAATTAGGTGTATAGCGTCACACTTTTTTCATAAATATGCTATAATAGCATTATAGATAACGCTTACAAATTAAAAGGTGGGAAAATTATGTGTGTACAAACTAGGACTGCTTTTTTAAATACAAAGGAAATGATTTTAAGAGATAATCAACTGTTTAGTTTATTAATTTGTGAAATATACAATACGTTAACCTACCACAGCTCACAACCCTTAACGCCTAAACAAATTTTTGATGATTTATCTCCATTTTTACAATCACGTATTCACTACGTGACAACACAAAAAAAAGAAGTCGCTGATCTTTTTCCTTTAGACGAAGATGTGGTTGGCTTTGTGGTGGCTTTACTTTCTACTAAAATTGATAAGATTAAAGTATTAGAAACTGAAGACACTGAAAGTTATTATTGTGCTTAAATTTCATCATGAAAGGCGAGGATGTGTCCCCGCTTTTTTTTATTGTTTTTATTCAATCGGCTCTAGCATTAATCCATAAGTACGATTCCTCAGAACGATAGGAATCCTAGCGATTGAATGTTTTAAATGATGCTAAAAAAGCAGACTGGCGCATTTCTTGCGACAGTCTGCTTTTTGTCTTCTACCGTTTTTAAATGATTGAGTTTTATGCCTCTACAACGCTAATCGCGTCAACTGGACAAGAATCTCTCGCTTCTTCTGCTAAGCTTAAGAGTTCAGCTTTAATTTGATCCACAATAGGAACTGAAATACCTTCATCGTCCATTTCATAAATTTCAGGGGCAATTCCTACACAAGCACAGCATCCAATACATAAATCACGATCAACAATTGTTTTCATTACATTCATCTCCTCATTTTCACTAGCAAATTATAAAAATCCCTAAGACACTTCTACTTGATTACGCTCATGTCTTATGTTAAAACCTTATGCTCATATTATTAACTTCAGTAACTATTTCATGTTCTTTGCATTTTGAATGTCACCTTCATTAATAACATTGACTGGTTAAGGTTTATTTAACATATTTAATAAACTTGTGATTGCCTTTAAATATGTATCTAATAATTGATATGAGAGACGTTTCATTTTTATACATAATTTTATATTTTTTAAAAAATTTCTCGTCACATAAAGTCGTTTTAGCGCTATTTATCTTAGTATTCGAGTTCATTTTAGTCAGCTAAAATTATTTTAACTTTTCATTGTTGCTCATTAATTGTAAGCTGATAGCTTCCCTTTCCTATTTTATTTACCAGACCATCATGTTCACAATCATTCATCACTCTTTGCAACTGCCTAGGACTGCAATGCAGATGAAAAGCTGCTTGTTCCATCCCTTTTAAAATGCCAGAATCACATTTATATTTCATATAAGAAATAACACGCTCTCTAAGCGATGTTGGTTCGGCATCTAGTGTTGTGATAATTCCTATTTTATCAGATAAACTATTAGCAATAAAACGCATAAAGTTCGTGTTATTTAGTAATAAATCTCTGTTTTTATTAATGGAAAGAGCAATACAGGTCAGACTTTCAGATGCTTCAGCGTAAATATTATTATTGGGCTGTCGGAAAAAATCCATATCCCCAATTATATAGTCTGTTTTTCCACTTGAAAGAGAGTACTTAGTTCCGTCATTTCGGATAAAATAAATGGACAATGAACCTTCAACAACTATTTGAAACAGCTCTTCACTTTGTAACGGTGAACTAACAAATTCTCCTTCTTCATATTGAACAAGAAAGAGTTCTATTGGAAGTTCCTCAAGAATATTTCTATATATGCAATTTTGAATATAACTTTCAACGGTTTCTTTATTAAAAATTTTTCTCATATTCGCTCCTAATAATACCTTTCAATCTGTTAAGTTATATGAACATTTTTCTTCTCAATTGAAGTGAATACAATAAATTTGGCGGGAACTAAATATTTCCCTAAAAATGAGAAGATCAATGAACAAAATATAAGTAAAATGCCTCGCTGTCGCTCTGACAATTATATAAGTTTAGTTTTGATAAGCACACTTGTTGCTATTTTATAAATTAACCAAACTTATACAATATTCAAATAGTAAGTAATTTTATGCAGTGTTAAGCTATTTTTTTCATAAGAGCTTGACACAATAAGACATTTGTCCTGTTTTTCAGAATTAATTTTATATGACAATCGATTATATATCAATAGGGATAATTTTAATTATGTTATCGTTTATTTTAGAAAAAACATCTTATACGTAATGGATCTTTCTCAACTTTGGGTA
>DNGE01000130.1:9146-10610 GCA_003486705.1 Bacillota bacterium | reverse complement strand
TTTTTTATATATTATTTAATGTCTTTAATCAATTTAATTGGGTATCCATGACCTTGCATTCTAATGAAAGAATAATAATACTTTTTATCCACAGAGAACCCCAGTTTTTCATATAAACGTTTTGCATTCAAATTTTTTGATAAGACTTCAATATACGCTGTTTCATAGTCTGGAATCAAACAGGCAAACTCTAATAACATGGATGCAATCCCTTTTCTGCGCATAGATGCTGATGTTGTTAAAAAATCAATATATAAATCTTTATCCCCTTTAACACAAGGCTTTGTAAAAATGTCAGAGAGTTGTTTTAAAATAACCTTACCTCTAAATTTTCCAAATAAGTTTTTACACTGCGCTTCGTTGAAACGAAAGAGACGTTTTTTATTAGTTCCTATCCCTAAAATTCCAACGACACGCTCTTCATCTAAACAAACATACACCAGTGAAAAATTGAGAGCTTTTGTTATTAAGGTTTGCAACTTATCTTCACTTTTTGTAAAACTTAATAAAGACTTAAATCCATTCACAACTAAATCAATGGATTCTTCCTTTTGTTTCATCGTCAAATCAGTTCCTAATTTAATTTCAAATTGGCTCATTGTGTTATCTCCTTATTTTCTGAAAACAGGCTATATATGACTTAGGATAACATATACTTTGTTAATTTATACTTCTTTAACCAACTATAAGTAAAAGATAAGCTGACTTTAGTCTGACAAATATATAAAGGTTAAATCTCTACCTTTTTGAATACCAACTTGGAATAACCGTTGTGAACCCGTGATAGTGCTCATAGGCCATGAGCCAGCGCCTAACCATTCCATCAACATCTGCTTGGCCGAATTTTTCGGCCCATTTTATTGAAAATAACGCGACGTGCGCCACGTAGACAGTGAGTGTTTCAAAAAATTCCATTGGCACGTTGCCTGCAAAGTAGGCATCAATTTGTCCTATACAATAAGGGATGCTCACTTCAACACCAAAGCTTTCTAACTTATAGAACTCTTCGTAAGGATCCCCTACTTCGTAGCGGTTAAAATCTATGACGCCAAGTTCGCCGGTTGGGGTGTAAATTAAATTTCCTGGATGAAAGTCTCCGTGTAAATAGCACGGTCCGTGCTTGCACATTTTATCGATATTTTCAGTTATATAGTTCAATGCCACATCGTCATTAGCCACCCGAACATCTGAAGCCATATACCGTTGAATTTGCTCTAGTTTTCTAGCTCGTTTTGTTGTGGTTGGGATGTGCTGTGGTTCAACGTCTTGATTGTATATTTGTTTTAAAATCGTGCCGGCTTTGCGACCTAGTTCATATTGCTCATCGTTTGATAGCGTCGGTAGTGCATCACTCAAATCAATTCCCTCGACATAAGTTAAGAGCATATAAACATTTTTATTTTGGTTACAGATTCCAAATACAATGGGCTTTGACATATTAAGTCCTAGGGTTGCATATTGGCA
>DNGE01000130.1:5748-8889 GCA_003486705.1 Bacillota bacterium | reverse complement strand
GACAAACTTTTCTCCATCGTGTGTTTCAATATAATATTTCGTATCACTCGACCAGCCTTTGTTTATTTTTTCAACTTTGCGCCATGTCTTTGCTTGCTCAATGTCTTTAAACATTTTCAATCCCTCCAACTTAAAAATGTAATCGTTTTATTAACGTAGCACCTCCTCTTCAATATAACAAGAAGAATTGCTTCATATTTTATAATAAATGTGAATCTATGCCCTCACACTCTAACGTCATTTAATTTGAGAATATCATAGGTAGCAATTAAGAACGTCACATCAAATTACTGAAGCAGTTAAACATTCCCCACTATCTTAAGAAAAACTTAAGAAATTACCTACTTAATTATTAATATTTATCTTTTATACTAAGAGATGTGTCAAGGTTATCTGTTTACCGAAAGACCTATTATGTTAAGAACTTGGTGCATTTTATTAATACCTATGAGCAAGAACAATGATATAAATCAGTCTTTTTGGATTGTATCAATAAAATAGAAAATGTTGAGACCTAAATCCTATCTTTAGGTTAAAACGAAAAGTTATATTACACGAAAAAGTTGATGATTTTATTAAGGGGGTACTTTTTATGGATTTTCAAACACTTATTAATTACTTCACTGAACATGGCTTGATGTTGCTATTTGTGATTATTTTTTTAGAACACTTAAACTTACCTGGCTTACCAGCTGGTATCATCATGCCAACAGCTGGCTTCTTACTTTCACAGTCAACGTTTAATTTTTTGAGTACACTCTGCCTGTCTGTGTTAGCTGGGGTTTTAGGAAGTTGTCTGTTATATGCGATTGGTTACTACTTAGGCAGTCCGTTGTTAAGTAAGCTTACAAAAAAGAATAAACTGGTAGCTAAAGAAATTGAAAAGGCTACTGATTTTCAGAATAAGCATGGTAATAAAGGTGTTCTTATTGCACGTTTACTACCTGTTGTTCGAACAATTGTATCGCTAACTTCTGGGACATTAAGAATGCCCCTACGTACATTCTTGTCTTATTCAACTATTGGTATTTTAATCTATAATACTGCATTTATTGCGTTTGGATATTTTGCAGGCTACCTATTTTTGAGCTAGTGAGATTGAACGTAAATACTAAAAAAACGCCTCTAGGGCGTTTTTTTAATTGAATTAATCAACTGATTTTAAAGATTCAACCATGGCTACATTTTTTAATTTATAATACATGGCGAAGTTGACTAAGATTGAGAAGAAAATCGTTAACGCTGACGCGTAAACAAAGCTGATTGCGGCGATGTTTCGCCCGAACATCATCATATCCATCTCAACGGTTAACATAATGTATCGGTGCAACATAATACCGAGTATTAATCCAACACCGGTTCCGATAATGGTTAAAATAATGTTTTCACGATAAATATACGCTGATACTTCTTTATCATAAAATCCTAGTACTTTTATTGTTGCAATCTCACGCATACGCTCTGAGATATTGACATTAGTTAAGTTATACAACACAACAAATGCTAACGCTCCTGCTGAAACGATCATTAATAGAACAACATAATTTAAACTACTAATCGTGTCATCAAAACTTTGACGGACGGTTGAATTCCAACTTAATCCACTTATTCCTTCGACGTTCATATAGTCTTTTGTAAAAGTTTCTTCCATCTCGATTTCATAATCATTTATCATGGTTAATAATGAATCAAAGACTGGAAGTTCTCCGAATAATTGTTGGTAATAGTTTGGTGAGATGTAAACATAATGGAAGGTATAGTTTTCTGCAATACCTGCGACTTTTGCAGTGACGCGTTTTCCGTCTACATTTTCCAGAGTCATTTCACTTCCCACTTTTGCGTTTAATTGTGTTGCTACTTTTTCAGTTATAACGATTCCGTCTTCAGGTAACGCAATCGGATTTTCGTTACTTCTCGTTTGTAACGTCACGAACTCATCAAGTTGTTCTATGTTTTGTGGAATCACCAAACTGACATCTTTCGTTGTTTCGTCACTTTCTAATTTACCTGATTCGCTTTTTATAAATAATGTATCATAAACGCGCTCATCATCTGAAAGTTTTGTGATTAACTCTTCTTTTTGAGCATCTGTTATTTTTTTATCTAATGAAATAGATAAATCATAATGATAAATCGTTCCAAATTGACGATCAATAATGGTGCGAATGGAATCTTTAATTCCAAACCCTGTTAATAATAATGCCGTACATCCTGCAATACCAAAGACAGTCATTAAGAAACGTTTTTTATAACGGAAAATATTACGAACAGTTACTTTCCCTGTGAAGCTTAGATGATTCCAAATAAATGGTATACGCTCTAATAAAATTCGTTTTCCTTCTTTAGGTGCTTTCGGACGCATTAAGACAGATGGAGCTTCTGTAATTTCTGTATTAACTGCAAAATATGCTGATAAGGTTGTCACCCCAACTGCGATTAACGTGGCCAGTAACACAAGCGGCCAACTGAGAACGATAATACCATCAGGTAAAACGTACATCATCGCATAGGCATCAAGCACGACTCGTGGGAAGACATTAAATCCAATTATCGTACCAATGACACTTCCTAATATACTTGCTAATCCTGCATAAATTAAGAATTTTGAAGCAATTTTCACTTTACTGTAACCGAGTGCTTTTAAGGTTCCGATTGTCATACGTTGTTCATCTACCATACGTGTCATGGTCGTTAAACAAACTAAAGCAGCCACCATGAAAAAGAACACAGGGAATACTTTAGAGATGGCTTCAATACTTTCAGCGGCATTTTTAAAATCCACATAAGAGTAATGTTTTTCACGATCTAAGATATACCACTCAGCTTCACTAATATCGTTAATTTTAGATTCAGCTTCTTTAATTTCAGCTTCTGCTTCTGCAAATTTCTCTTCTGCTTCAGCTTTTCCTTCTGAGTAGCTTCTTTCTGCTTTTTCAAGCTCAACTTTTCCTGTTTCAAGGTCTTGTTCTGCTTGCTTAAATTTAGCTAACGTATTCGCTTTTTCTGTTTCTAATACCTCTTTTTGGGTTGCTAAGGCTGCTTTTTGAGTTTGAATCTCTTGCAATCCTGCTTTTAATTCATTTTCACCATTCACAAGTGCTTGTGATTGCGTTGCAAGCTCAGCTTTTCCTGCTTCAAGCG
>DNGE01000130.1:894-5458 GCA_003486705.1 Bacillota bacterium | reverse complement strand
ACTTAATTGCTCAAGTTCAGCTTCACCTTTCGCTAACTCAGCTTCAGCGGCAGCAATCTGCTCTAAAGCTTGCGGCTTACTTGCTAAAAAGTCATTATACGTCTTCGTTAATTCTTCTTCCGCTTTAGCTAAGGCTGCTTCGCCTTCTTTTATTTTATTTTGTGCTTCTGCTATTTTTGTATTAAAGGTCGCTTGACCGTCTGCTAATGCTTGCTTACCTTCAGCAAGTTCAGCTTTTGCTTCTTCTATTTGTTTAGCTGCATCTTCTAGTTCTAATAAAGCCGTGGCTTTTTTCTCTTCATATTCTGTTTTAGCTTTTTCTAATTCAGTACGCGCTTCTGTTATCACTTCTTCATAACGAATACTTGCGCGCTCGACTCCAATGTCTTCTAATTTTAACGTTAACGAATCAATTAACGTTTGATACTCAGAATCATAAGTCATTAATGAAGTAGCGCCTTCAGCTGTTACGTATACTTCCGTATAAACATCCATTGTAAAATCAGATTGTGGAATCATGATAAAGCTATCAACTGATCCACTTCCAATGCTACTTGTTCCTTTATCAAATGATAAATAATACGGCGTTTCAACAAATCCCACGACAGTATATTCTGTTGTTACTAACGAATCGCTTAGATCTGTATCATTACCAGACTGTAACGTAATCGTTGAACCAATTGTAATATTTTCATTATATGTACTTTTTTCAACAACGGCTTCGCCTGATTTTTCTGGCAAACGCCCTTCAATCACATTTACACGATTGATATAATTTGGGTCATCGCTATTTAACAATTCTAAAGGCAATGCATGAATACGCATGACTAACTCTTTAGCGTTATAATTTGTTAAAACATCAATCGTGTTTGTTGGGAAAACCCCCTCAACACCTTCTACCGATTCAATGGCTTCAATATCCTCCTCATTAAATCCTAAAGTTGAGAGGAGTCTTATATCCATAAAATGATAATCATCATAATACACATCTGCTGTTTCTTTCATTGCTAGCGGTGAGGACTTAACCCCAACAAAGAAAGCAACTCCCAATGCAATAATTAATAAAATTGAAATAAAGCGTCCAATGGACTTTGTGATATTACGTAATGTGTCTTTTATTAAACTTTTGTTCATCCTTACCACTCGATCCTTTCAACAGGTGTTGGATTTGGATTAAGTTCAATCTTTGATACTTTACCGTTTCTGACATGAATCACCTTATCTCCCATCGGTGCAATAGCAAGATTGTGCGTGATTACGACAACCGTCATCCCCATTTTGCGGCACGTATCTTGTAATAGTTTTAAAATAGCTTTACCCGTATTATAATCTAAAGCCCCTGTTGGTTCATCACATAATAATAATTTTGGATTTTTAGCTAATGCGCGCGCAATAGCAACACGTTGTTGTTCTCCCCCAGACATTTGAGCAGGGAAGTTATTTTTACGCGCTCCTAAACCAACTGCTTCAATGACTTCATGAACATTGAGTGGGTCCTTACAAATTTGCGTGGCTAACTCCACATTTTCAACAGCTGTTAAGTTTTGAACTAAATTATAAAATTGAAACACAAATCCAATATCATGGCGACGGTATGTAATTAATTCTTTATTTGAGTAGTTTTGGACTTCCTTACCATCTACTATAATACTTCCTGAACTTGCTTGATCCATTCCACCTAAAATATTAAGGATGGTACTTTTTCCAGCTCCACTTGCACCAGCAACAATAACGAATTCTCCTTTATCAATTGAAAAATCAACACCACTTAATGCTTCAATTTCGATTTCTCCCATTTGATAAACCTTTTTTACATCTTTAAACTTAATAAAATCATTCATCCTTACAACCTCCTGTCAACATTACTCTTTCCTGTTTCACTTTATATCCATACCTATTTTTTCAAAAAACAGACAAAATTCAACATGTACTTATTATATAAAATTTAATGGATTTTATGGTGAAAAAAATGAATAAGTTCAATAAATATCGGCTTTATTCAACATTTATTGACTTTTCAACACATGTATATTATCATTCAACTCAAGCTTTAGTTCAATATGCAGATATCTTAACTTTGTTAATTAATCAACATTTTCATATATATTGTTGAATAACTCACTCTAGGAGATGATTTTGATGGTAAAACAATTAGAAGACAGACGAATTCGTCGCACAAAAAAAATCTTAAAAGAAAGTTTACTTGAATTAATGAAGAAGAAAAAAATAAAAGATATCACGATTAAAGACATTACCGATGCAGCTGATTTAAATCGTGGAACCTTTTATTTACACTATGCTGATATTTATGATTTACTCGATCAAATTGAAAATGAAATCATTCAAGATATTTTTGAAATGGTAACTGAATTTAATACACATTCCGAAAATAAATCAACTTATGAATTGCTTTTACAGTTATTCGGCTATATTTATGAAAACAAAACATTGTTTATTATTCTGATGTCAAATAAAAATGATAATACCTTAATGGATAAAGTACAAACCTTTATTAAAACAATGGGACTTGAAACTGTTAAAATGATGTATCACGATAGTCCAACTGATTACCAAACCTTTACTCTAGCATTTGTCTCAAGTGGTATCCTTGGTGTAACTGAACACTGGTTTGAACGTGGGATGGATCTTCCACCTGAAACAATGGCTCAACTTGTTGACCAAATCATTTCAAATGGAGCAACACTGCTATTAAATTCTGTGGAATAATCAAATTTGTATTTTAAAAATAGGCTATCATTTTGCGATAGCCTATTTTTTCATTATTCTCATATCAATAAAAGATGTTCTCTTACTGCTTTATCACTTATTAGATACTCGTATTACGACGATTTGAATACAGAAAGCATTTATTAATCATCATCGCCATCATCATCCTCATCCAAATCCTCATCGTCATCATCATGATTATCATCATGATTATAATCATCGTCATCATCCGAATTACTATTTAATCCAGGCGTAACAGACTGATTGTCGTTATAATTATTATCATGATCATCGTCGTCATCATCATCGTCATTTTCAAACAAATCTTCTAGCGTATCTTCTAAATCATCATCTAGTTCTATTCCATCTTTAAATAACAAGTCAAAATGTAGTTTATTATCTTTAAACAATTGAATGATTTCGTTGACTGATATGTCATCCACATCAATATCTTGTAATAATTCTTTTACTTTTAACTTGGCACCACTCACTGATTGTTGATGAGCTAATTCTAACTCTTCTTCAGTGATTTTTAGATAAGCAAATTCTTCTGTTTGATTTGCCTGCTTCAAGCTTTCTTTAACCTGATTTTCATAATCAAGATCATCTTGATTTGATAAAGCCAAGCTAAATAACATGGCGTTAGATTCTAATGAAATATTATTTTCAATTAAGATTTGTTTTAATTGTTCCAATCCTTCTTGTAGTGGTAATCCTTCAAGCGCTTGAACGTTTAAGGCTTGGGCTGACTTATTTAAAGCGTTAACTTTTCTAATCGCCATAGCCTCATCCAACTCTAATTCAAAACTCGGATTTACATCGACAGATAAGGTGGCATATGGCGTGACCGGTTTTCCAAATGGAATAATAAATATGAGTAGGCAGGCTGCAATAAGTGCTAAAGTTGGCGCCGTTTTTTTGTAGAAGGGAATTACTTTAGGTGTTGGCTTTACTACATCTTCCGGTAAAAAGAAAATGGTTTGACCGACTTCTAATCCTTCTTTTTTCTTCACTTTTACAAATTGTTGATCTTGTGTTAATACGATAGCAACTTTCTCTAATAATTCGAAAACGATCCCTTTATCATACATCTGCCCCACTCCCTTCAAGCCACTGTAACAGTGAGCCATATTTTTTATCAAATATTATGGTTGCAGTAATGATAAACTTTTTACTTCCTTTTAAAAATTTCTCACTGACAACAAATTCAACAGAAATCAACTTAATTGGTAAACGAAGTTTTTCATACATTTTAAAGAGAATAGACTCATTTAAACTAATTTCTTTAGATAGCGTAATGCCTTTTATTCTTGTGTCTTTATGTTTTGGACAATCATCGGCTAACTCTTCTAAATTAAATCCAAACTGCAAGATTTGATGTTTAAGAGATTCTATTTCGTGAACTAAATCTTGTTGTGTATAAGTACGGGTATCAGCAAATTCAATGCCTGCCTCACTTAATTCATCTAATGAGGATTCTTTAAAAGATATTTTATCACCTTTTAAATACGTTAAAACTCGTGATTTAATCACGAGCTTTGCAAAGGCTAAAAATGCTCCTTTTGTTTCATCATATTTATCAATAGCTTCATTAAAGGCAAGTAATCCAATACTCATCTCATCATGTTCTAACGTGACGTATCGTCCCGTCACATCACTCACTGTTTTAATGATGAACGGAATATGATCCTGAATCATTTTATTTTTATCCTGGTGTCTTGTTGGATTAACATACTCCATTTCACCACCACCTTACTATCTCTATTTTTTACTTTATTTCATTAGTCACGGTCATCAAAATCATTGCAGTCATCATCTAAGTCGTATAAATCATCTA
>DNGE01000130.1:0-584 GCA_003486705.1 Bacillota bacterium | reverse complement strand
TCATCTAAGTCATCTAAATTTTTAAGTTGAAGTTGTTGTTGTAATTGTGGATAGTTATCCCAAATTTCTTTTAAAATCGTTTCTAACTGAAGGATATATTCTTTTCCATACTTTAATTCTAATACATCATCCCAATCATCGCCATATACTTCTTCTAGTAAATCATCCCAATCGTCACCATATAATGATTCAAGTTTATCTTCAATCGCGTCATCTAACTCATCTAAAACAATTAAACGTCTCACTTCATCTAAAACGACACTACTAATTGAATGATTGTACTTTGACTCAATTTCTTCTGCCCAATCATCACCATAAGTTCCTTCTAATACATCATCCCAATTTTCCCCGTATTTATCATCTAACTTTGCTCTTACACTCTCTTCAATTCCCGATGCATTAGCCTCTAACTTTGAATTTCCTCCATATGTTAAAGCTGTAACTGTTGCTCCACCAATTAATACTGCACCTAAACCAATTAAAAATTTATTCATAATTTATTCCTCCTTGAACGGTTTATTTTAAATGTCTCGCTTCTTGACACTATAAAATACAATAACTTTTTACTTTTTAGGGACCTTTTT
>DNGE01000185.1:1206-5831 GCA_003486705.1 Bacillota bacterium | reverse complement strand
CAGTTCAACTGGTGGTTTTTTTTATAGTTGTATTATATCAAAAACGATGTGAAAGTAAATGTTTAAAAAATAATAATTGTTAGATGATTTATAAAAATTGGGATAATGTTTTTAAATATGGAAAGAATAACAAGAGATAGTTATTTAGTGATGGTGTAGTGGGTTTATGGTTTTTTATGATTTTTTAAGTTAATTGTGTCAGGGGAATTATAGTTAATGAAGGTTTGAGTAGGGTTTAAAAATCTATGGCGTGTTCGAGATTTTGGATGAATTTTTGTGAGTAGGTTATTCTTTGTTGTAGTTTTGTTTTGATCCAGGGTACTAGGTCTTGTTCTGTTTTTAGGTTAAGGTGGTCTAGGATGTTTGGGAGGATTTCGGTTGTGTGGTTGAATGTTTGAGTGGAATTTTTGTTAGGTATTAGGGATTTTGTTAGTACGTCATAGTAGCCGATGTAGTTGTTTGAGGGATTTGTGTATAATTTTAGGTGGATGGTTGTTGTTTGTGGTGATGGATGTTGGTTGAATAGATTGGTGCTGATTTCGATTTTTTTGATTTTGTGCGGAAGTTCGGGGGTGTCTTGGCATAGTTGCTCGAATCTTAGAAGGCTTGCAAGTTGCGATAGGTCGGTTATTTGTTTGGGTTTGGTGTGGTCGAGGAGGAGTTTTGTGAGTTGGTCGGGTGTTAGTTGTGTTTGGTTGGATTGCCATTGTTGTGTTTTTAGGTTGTATGAGGGGATGCGTTTTTGGATATGTGTTTCGTTTTGGTATTCGTTTAGGGTTACGACTATGTGGGGGATGCCTTTTTTGGTGGTGAGGTAGTAGTTGGTTATGGTGTAGTGCATGGTGGGATCTCCTTTTTAAGTGTTTATTTTAGTTTGGGTTATTTTTGGCGAGGGTAGACAGGTTAGGTAAATTTTTATAAAAAGTCAGTTAATGAATTTAAATCACAATATGGTGAAATATGTAATGCTGTGTATCTTTGAGTACGAGGAAATAAATGTGTATAAAGGAGAATGGTTTGGATGATTATTTGTATTGTTTATATTTTAACTTACGTTTTGATCGCTAATTTGAAGTTTTATTTCCAGTATAAGAAGTCTAGTTATAAGGATAAGAGTGGAAATAGTTTTAAGAAGACTCGATGGGATAGGGGGATAAGTGGTGAGTTTTTGACTTATGTGAAGCTTGAAAATTTGAAAGGGGAGCATAAGTTGTTTACTAATCTGTATTTGCCAAAGGCGGATGGGAAGACTACAGAGATTGATCTTGTGATGTTAGATGAGACTGGGATTTATGTGTTTGAGTCGAAGAATTATAGGGGTTGGATTTTTGGGAATGAGGATTACAGGAATTGGAGTCAGACATTTAAGAATGGGAAAAAGTATAAGTTTTATAATCCGATTTGGCAAAACAAGGGGCATATTAATGCGTTGAAGGCTGTTTTGGGTAGAGATGATGACGGCTTGTATAAATCGTATATTGTTTTTAGTGAGAGATGTACATTGAAGAAGATAAATGTTGTGTCACCAGATGTTAAGGTAATGAAAAGGAAACGATTGGGAGTTGTTGTTAAGAAGGATCGATTGAGTTCGGAGAAGGTTTTATGTAAGGAAGAGATTTTGGAGTTGGAGCGTGAGTTGAGGAAGTATTGTTTGGTCGGAGATGAGGTTAAGGTGGCGCATGTGGCAGGGCTGAGAAGGCCGGCTAATATTATTAGTTTTCCTGAGGAGAGATAGTTTTGTGGACGGTGAAGTCTTTAAGGTGTTAGTTTGTTAAAATGAGGCCCTCATTTGAGCTCAGGATTTGAGTTTGGATGAGGACTTTTTTAATTATATTACACATTTTAGGTATGACTTTAAGAGGGGATGCAATAAAATGTATCAATTGATACAAAAATATTGAGTTTGATGAATGATTATGATATTATTTTTATATAATATAATAGGAGGTAAAAAGGTTGGCTTTAAAAGAAAATCAAAAATGCGGTATTCTGACGTTAGCAGAAGTTAACTCAGTTTGTTTGCAAATACAACAATTAATATCTAATAACTGTTACACTATTTCAAAAAGAGGAAAAAATGATACTTTTAGTGATGAATATTCGTTAAAACCAGATAAGAAACATGAGTTGCTATCGAGTATTACATATGAAAATTACAGCCATTCAGTACGAAACCATAAACCAAAGTTTGAACACGAGATTTTACATGTGTTTGGGCTGAAGGTTGAATTAGACTGCTGGGGGGAACTAAAGGAGGTAGAAATTTATATAAAGATTAATATTTGTCACATGGCGAATAATAGTCTTGGTATTGTCATTTCACTTCATGAAGCAGAGCGTGAGTTAAGTTATCCATATGGATAACTTAACATATGCTATAAAAGTGGAGGAGCAGTGAAAATACAACATATTTTAATGTAATGTAAAATTTCATATTAACGATACATTAATTATTCAGATAAAAAAATAAAAATTTAAAAAGTGTAAACAGTAGATTAGGTACTTTAAAAGTTGATAGAATAATAAAGAACAACCTTTGGAGGATATATAGATGAAAGTTATTTGTGAAGAATGCAGAGATTATGTAGAGTATTATAAAAATACTGATAAAAAGATAAAGATAATAAAAGGTGAAAAAATAGAAGTAGAAATAGAACTTGCATATTGTAAACAGTGTGGAGAATTAGTTTACGTTCCAGAAATTGAAGATCATAATTTAAAGGTATTACAAATTGCGTACAGAAAGAAGTTAGATTTAATTTCAATTGAAGAAATAAGTGAGATATTAAAGAAATATGATATTGGAAAAAGACCATTATCTATATTATTAGATTGGGGAGAAGTTACGATTACTCGATATTTAGATGGCTCACTGCCGACTAAACAATATTCAGATATTCTGAAACAAATACATAATGATCCCAATGAGATGCTGAAAGCATTAAATAAAAATAAAGATAAAATATCTGATGTAGCATATAAAAAATGTCTTAATAAACTCGAAACATTAATTGGGAAAGATAGTGCTAATTATGATATGTCTTTTAGCAAAATAGATGATGTTATAAAGTATATTCTATTTTTAAGTGATGATATAACTCCGTTAGCTCTACAGAAAATTCTGTATTACTGTCAGGGGTTTTATAAGTCATTTTGTGGGGAAGAGTTGTTTTTTGACTATTGTGAAGCATGGATACATGGTCCAGTATATCCAAATGTTTATTATAAATTTAGAGAAAATGGATATAGGGTAATTGAAAAAGAGATTGAAGTTTCAACAATTAAATTGACGAAAATAGAAAAAGAATTAATTTATCAAATTGTTAATTCTTTTGGTTGTTATAGTGGTAAAGTATTAGAAAATATGACACATTCAGAAAAACCATGGCGAGAAGCTAGATTAAATTTAGAAGATAATATGCCGTCAAAGGAGAAGATAAATAAGAATGTAATCTACCAATATTTTATGGATATAAAAGCTAAATATAATATGTTGAATATTGAAGATATAAAAGACTATGCAGCAGATTTATTTCCAAAGGTTCATATGAAATTATAAAGTATAAACCGTTAATAGTTTGGAGTGTTTGTAATTAGGAACAGTTTAAGTTTTATAAACAGTGCACCGTTGGTTATCTCTAATTAGATGAGATAACCAATGGTGTTTTTGTTTACAGAGAAAAGCTGTATTTTCAAAAACCTCTAATAAAAAGAGATTGTTATTTTTTATATGGGGATAAAAGGTAGAATAATTTATAAGAATTGTATATATTATTATTTAATTTAGTTTAGTAGTTCAGGGAATTAACATAAATATTAATGGTTGGGAGAAGGAGTTTTTTTAATGAAGTTTTACATTTATGGGAAGATTGGTTTATTAGTTTTTGTTATTATTTTTGGATTTAATATATGGTTGAATTCAAATGTTGTGGTAGTGGAGGAGGAGGTTTTTATTTCGGATCTGCCTATTGAGTTTGAGGGATTTAGGATTTTGCAGTTGAGTGATTTGCATGGGGGTTGGTTTGGCGATAGCCAGGAGGGGTTACTAGGTGTGGTGAATGGTATTGAGTGTGATTTGGTTGTGATGACTGGGGACATGGGGGATCGTGATTTTGGGGAGAGTTGGGATTCTGTGATGGCGCTTGTTGAGGGTTTGAAGGATAAGGGTACCGAGGTTGCTTATATTGAGGGGAACCATGGGCCGTTTGTGGTTGATGAGGTGAGCGGTGGTTTGACGTATGAGGGGGATTGGTTGTCGGAACAAGGTGTTAGGTTATTGCGCATAGAGCCGATTTTAGTTGAGCGTAGCGGGAAGTTGTTGGTTGTGGAGGAGTTTTCGTTGAGGGATGAGTCGGTGCGTTTGGATGGTGTGGGTGATGTTCGGGTTGGTTTGAGTCATTATCCGATGAATGAGGCGTTTTATGAGGGGCGTGATTTGGATTATGATTTGGTGCTGGCAGGGCATTTTCATGGGGGGCAGTGGCGTGTTCCTGGTTTTGGTGCGGTGTTTATTCCGGATATTTTTGGTGCGGGGTGGTTTCCTGATCAGGATTATGTGAGTGGTTTGGTTGAGTATGGGGGTGTGCAGCAGTATGTGTCGCGTGGTCTTGGGGCGAGTGGGAAGA
>DNGE01000185.1:0-937 GCA_003486705.1 Bacillota bacterium | reverse complement strand
AAAAAAGTAACCGTTTTTATTGACACGCTTACATTTGTTTGGTAAGATGTAAGTAAGAAATGTTTAGACATGTGACTGGTAATGCAGGCAGGATCTAATAAAAATAGCACAAATTTTTTGTGTTGCTTTTATTGGGTCCTTTTTTTGTTACCAAAAGTGGATATTGGCCAATATTCAATGAAGAAATCTATAACCGTTATATGAACAATAAAAAAATGAGAGGGGATTTTTGTTATGAGAAGTTATAGAGAAACAGCGAGTGAAGTTTTAAAGCATGTGGGTGGGGAGAAGAATGTTTCGCATTTGGAACATTGTTCAACGCGTTTAAGATTTACTTTGATTGATGATCGTAAGGCTAATATTGCAGCGTTAAAGAAGATTGATGGGGTTGTTGGGGTTGTAACGTCAGCACAGTGCCAAGTCATTATTGGTAATGAAGTGATTGAGGTTTATGATGAGTTGTTAAAGATTGCGAAGTTTAGCCATGAAGGTGGCGCGCAGTCTGGGAAGAAGATGAATATTGGGGCAACGATTCTTGATTTTATTGTTGGGGTGTTTCAACCGTTAGTGCCTGTTATTGCGGGGGCTGGGATTTTAAAATCGTTACTGTTGCTACTTTCGATGTTTGGAATTTTAGAAAAATCGAGTCAGTTATACACAATCTTTAATTCGATTGGGGATGCAGGGTTTTATTTCTTACCGTTATTTGTTGCGGCGACAACAGCTAATAAGTTAAAGGTTAATCAATTAGTTTCGATTGCGGCGGTATCAGCGCTTATTTTACCGGCGATGACGAATATTATGGCTGAAGGGGGTTCTATTTTTGGATTACCGATTGCGAATATTAATTATACGTCGCAAGTGTTCCCTGCTATTTTATCGGTGTTGTTCTTAGCGCAGATTGAGAAGTTATTTAATAAGATTTCTCCTAAATCGA
>DNGE01000124.1:15545-15948 GCA_003486705.1 Bacillota bacterium | reverse complement strand
ATAACTTCCATTGGGTTTTGATGGTTTGCCAAAAGTAAAAAAGGCTCTAAGTTTTCATTAAGCTTTTTAGATAACTCACTTAGTAAAAAACCAGTCGGTAAGTTTTCATTTTGTTCAATACGAATTAACTGACGTTTTGTACATATCCCATCCGCTAATTTTTCTTGACTCATTTTTTTCTTAATACGTAATTCTTTTAATACGTTCCCGAAATAAATATCATTCATGTTGCCCTCCACAAAACCCCAACATAATATCTCTATAATAAATAGTTTACAGTTTTTACATTTTAAGGATAGTGTAAAAATAGTCACTTTACACTCATTCTTTATTATTATATCATGAAAGTATCAAATAGTTGAGAGGAGAAATAAACAATGAAAAAATTCTTAAAACAATTAAC
>DNGE01000124.1:0-15194 GCA_003486705.1 Bacillota bacterium | reverse complement strand
CCATTCTGGTACTAATATTTAATAGTTACAAAAGAGGATAGTTAAAGGTATAGGGGGAAAAAACCATGTGAAGCTTAGGCTTCACATGGTTTTTTTTATACAATTTCAACGGTTGTGTTGACTTCAATGTATTGAAAGAGGTCGATCACGTGGTGGTTATGTAACCGAATGCATCCGTGTGAGACGGCACGGCCGATAGAACTTGCGTCATTCGTACCGTGGATGCCAATGCCTTTGGCGTTTAGACCAAGCCAGCGGGCACCGAAGGCGCCACCCGGACTTACTTGTTTATTGATAATAGTAAAGTTGCCTTTTGGTGTGGGGGTTTGTTTTTTTCCGATGGCAACGGGGTATTCTTTAAACCATTTGTTGTTTTTATAAACGGTTAATAGACGATCTTCAAGATCAATTTTAATACGAAATAGATTTTCACTCATCTTCACACCTCTTTGTGACTGAAAGATTATTTAATAGGCAGTGACTAAGGACTAGTTCTAACAGATTAACTTGGTGTTAATTAGGTTGGTTACTGTCTTTTTGTGAATCGTAAAGAAAGTTACAGCTTCAGTACTTGGTTGTTTAAGTAGTGAGACTTATATTGTATAAAGTATGCAAATAAGCTATTTTAGGTCCATTTTTTAGGCAAAAACCAAAGTTGTTGAAACAAAATTTGTAGTGTGTGAATATCTTATTATTAGGTTTTGATTTGTGTCATGGATTAGTAGAGATTTAATCATATCGATTTGCAGCACTAATTTTTAAAAATGTGGTGTTTCAATATTAGGGTGCTTATCTGAGTTAAGGAGTGAGGGTATGTGTTGTTATGGTAGCGAAAAAGAGTTAAAAGAAAAATGTTTTAAGACTGAGGTGGTAAAAATAGACGTTGAACAGCCAATTGTGCATATTCGAAAAAAACGAAGCTATGGTTATATTAAACATGAAATCCCTGTTATCGTAACAAAAAATGAGACACATGTGTATTACCATTATTATGAGTATAAAGTGAGTGAACAGGTTAAGTGTCAGTGTGAGCATATTTATTTAAAGACAGAAAGTGAAGATTAAATGATGGTCATAAGATTTAGAGATATTTATATAAATTAGGTCATTTACACAAACAAAAATTAGGATATTTAATATATATATAATGTAATGAGAAGCGATTAGATGAAAATCGACTCATTACAAGTGAACTGTATAAAGTCATAAGTCAACCATGTAGAGTATGTAATAATGGGTGTACCGCTATCTAAAGCATATACGTCGTCTAAAATGAATTGAGTAAAAGTAGAGATTAAGTACAAAAGAAGCAAAATATAATGCGAGTTATGATTTATACACTATTGATTGCAGTATTAATCTGTTACACAAAAAAAATTTAAAGGGGATTTAAATCTATGTGCTACCGCTGTCAACAAAAACCACAATATAAACCTGAATCATGTCATCGTCCAGAACCATGCGATGTTATTGTTATTCGTGAAGAACCAGTATTTTGCTGTGAAGAAGTGTTCTTCTATCATAAAGTAGAACATATTGTACCAGTATGTGTTAAAAAAGTTGTTAACGATGTATACAAACATGAATATATTGTTGAAAAAGAAGAAAAAATCGAACGTCATCGTGAAGATATCGGTAAAAAAGACCATGTTAACTGGTGTGAAGTTGTTAAACGTGAAGATGGAAAAGGTTGCGACTGCTAATCTAATTTTTCATCCTTGTTTGATCGGGGCTGTGCAATAGGCAGCCCCCTAAAAATTTAGAAGTGAGAATTGAAAGGCTCTTGCTAGCAAATAAATGCTAACTTTAGAGTCTCGTTATTAATTCTCACCTTTTTTAATTTAAATAAGTATTACTAGTTAGCGTTGAATAGGCGTTATATTAGGTCTATTAAGCTCTAGAAAAATTCAGAAAGTCACTGCTTAAATGAAGCTTAATTAACGATTAGGTATAGTTATTATTTTACGTAACTTAGCTTTAAAATAGATGTTTACACAGTCAATAATAAAGAAATTTTATATATTAATAATGTAAATGAGCTCAGGCAGAAGGGAGGGTAATGTCAGATGTTTCAATTTAATCAACCGTGTTATCATCCTTCAAAACTCATTTTCATCAAACCTAATGAGACAGATATGAAATTAGTGGAAAAAACGATGCAACGAGAACAAGCAGTAAAAGCAGAAGCTAGAAAACAAAAAATCGATTCTAGTTACGCTTATCCAGCATTTAGCCATTGTTTTGAATCACCTCTAAAAGTAAAAGTAATTTGTACTAAAAGAGAAATTCATGAGTATGAGCATGTTTATCGATATGAAGAAAAAGAAATAATTGAAAACCGTGTCATTGATATTGATAAACGTGAACGCCTAGAGTGTCCGTACGAGTCATAATTTCAAATCACGTCTCATGATTGACGCACAATAAAATATTTAACCATAAGTTGAAAGAAGGAAAAAAACATGTGCCAATGTAAAAAATGTATGATGAAACAAGAACAACCTAAATGGGAGGAACGACAAAAATGGGAACAACCACAATGGAAACAAGAAGCAGGTAAACGTCCAGAACCATGTGATGTTATTGTTATTCGTGAAGAACCAGTTTATTGTTGTGAAGAAGTATTCCATTATTACAAAGTAGAACATATCGTACCAGTATGTGTTAAAAAAGTAATTAACGATGTATACAAACATGAATATATTGTTGAAAAAGAAGAAAAAATCGAACGTCATCGTCAAGATATCGGTAAAAAAGACCATGTTAACTGGTGTGAAGTTGTAGGCAAAGAAGCTAAAGATGAACAAAAAAAACAATGGTGTTAATTTAAAGTCATAAGCGTTTAACAAGATTTAACTGAAAAAAGCTATCCAATACGGATAGCCTTTTTCAGTTTAAATTATATAACGAAAAGATAAATACATAAAAAGTGTAGTAAGCTTCCCAGTAAAATAAAAATATGAAAAATTTCATGATACCCTAAGTATTTGTTTTTTATAAAGTTGGGCTTTATGCCGTAAATAATACCACCTATTGTATATAAAACCCCACCACCCACAAGAAGTGAAGTTCCAGCAACGCTTAAAGAAGCAGTTAAAGGTTGTACAAGAAAGATAGCAAGCCATCCCATAACAATATAAATGGCAGTCGATAGCCAATGAGGGCAGTTAAACCAAGCCATTTTAAACACGATTCCACAAAGAGCAAAGACACAAATGAGTGTGAATAAAATCCACCCTGATAAGTTATTAAGTGCAATTAAGCAAAAGGGTGTATAAGAGCCAGCAATTAATACAAAAATCATGCTGTGATCTAATCGACGTAAAAATTTAATGACACCTTCAGAAGAAATGACTAAGTGGTAAGTTGCAGATGTTGCATACAATAAAATTAAACTAATACCAAAAACAATAACGGCCATCATAGCAATAATAGAGGCATTATCACTAGCCACTTTTATTGTCATGCTTAATAAAGCAATAAAAGATAAGATAGCTCCCGCTAAGTGTGTTATTCCATTAATAGGTTCTCGCATGTATCGATTCATAATATTCCTCCTCTTTATACATAGTATTTAAAACTACATGTGATTATATACGTATTTTATGTTAAAAAAATAAAAATGTCAATATTTACACGGGATAAAACCATGATATAATTTATTTATGTATTGATGTGTGTTTATGTATAACACACCATGTAGTTTCGGAAACTAAATGAGAGGTGCTAAAATGGACGCATTAATTAAAAAAGTTGAATCTTTAAATTTAGAACGTCAATTAACATTAGATGATATGCCATCAGTTGATTTATATATGGATCAAGTCATTCAATTATTTGAAAGTGTTTATAATGAGACCCTAAGAAATGATTCAGAAAAAGTATTAACCAAAACAATGATTAATAATTATGCCAAGGGAAAATTGTTATTTCCAATTACAAATAAAAAATATTCAAAGGATCATTTAATTTTAATTAGCTTAATTTATCAATTAAAAGGTAGCTTATCAATTAGTGATATTAAAACATCTTTAGATGAAATTAATACTAAAGTCGTTGAAAAAGATGAGTTTTTGCTAAAACATCTTTATCAAACATATTTGTCATTAGCGGATCATAATATTGAATTATTTAAAGAAACAATTCCAAAACATGTTTTAAGTGTACAGGATCAAATAAAAGAGATTGAAGAAATTAATATGAAGTCAATGGAACAATTTCTCTTAATCTCTTCATTTGTCCACATGAGTAATATGTATCGCAAATTAGCGGAGTCAATGATTGATGAAATAAAAAATGACTAATAAATAAAAATGAATGAAGCACTTATTTGAACCGTTTACCAAGAAGAAAATAAGTGCTTTTCTTATAAAGATGAGGTATGATAAGGATAAGTTTATAAGTGTTTGGGAGGGGATTTATATGGTATTACATCGGCAATATTTAAATATTTTAAAAGAGGAACTTGTCCCAGCATTAGGATGTACGGAACCTATCGCTATTGCATATGCTTCAGCAAAAGCGCGTGACGTACTAGGGGCGTTTCCACAAAAAGTGGTTATACATTGCAGTGGAAACATTATTAAAAATGCTAAATCAGTTGTGGTGCCCAATTCAGAAGGTTTAAAAGGAATTGTTGCGAGTTCATTGATGGGAGTTATTGCAGGAGATGCACAAAAAGGATTAGAGGTCATTGAACAGGTAAGTGCTGAACAGCTTGCTAAAGTAAAACAGTTATTAAATAGTGAATTGGTTGAGGTTAAATTAATTGAGAATGATGCAAACTTACATTTAATTGTTGAAGCTTTTTGTGATAAAGAAAGTAGTTTAGTTGAAATTATCCACACCCATACTAATATTTGCAAAGTTCAAAAAAATAATGAAATTTTATATGAAAAATCATTTGATAAAGACAATTTTAATTCTGCTTTAACGGATCGTGGGGTACTAAATGTAAAAGGTATCTTAGATTTTGCAAACACGGTAAGTATTTCAGAAGTAAAAGAATTATTAGAAAAACAAGTTTCTTGTAATTTGAAAATTGCAGAAGCGGGACTGCATAATCCATATGGGGTTAATATCGGAAAGATGATATTAGACTGTTACGGTAATGATGTTTATTCTAAGATGAAAGCCTACGCTTCTGCGGGCTCAGATGCGCGTATGAGCGGATGTAGTTTACCTGTTGTCACAACATCAGGTAGTGGTAATCAGGGAATGACTGCGTCAATTCCAGTTGTCATTTATGCACAAGAAAAAGAGTTGTCTGAAGAAATGATGTATCGTGCACTAGTGCTCGCTAATTTAATTACGATTCATCAAAAAACGGGAATTGGCCGTTTATCAGCGTACTGTGGAGCGGTAAGTGCAGCGTGTGGAAGTGGAGCAGCTATCACTTATCTAGAAGGTGGAACGCTTGAACAAATTGAAAAAACAATTGTTAATACATTAGCCAATGTATCAGGGATTGTCTGTGATGGGGCAAAGGCTTCGTGTGCAGCTAAAATTGCAAGTAGTATAGATGCTACTATTATGGGGCATCATTTAGCAATGAGAGATGTTGTTTTTGATGAAGATTGTGGTATTGTAAAGCCAAACGTTGAAAAAACAATTGAAGCTGTTGGACGTTTAGGTCGAGTGGGGATGCGTCAAACGGATATTGAAGTGTTAAATATTATGTTAGAAACGGAATAAGCTAAAAAGCACAAGAGTACATTCTTGTGCTTTTTTAGTGTTTTCATCACCCTAACAGTTCGGATTGGTAAAGAAGTACAACACATCGGAGTTTAATGAAAAGCGTATGAAAACAATGTTGTGTTATATGTTAGCATAGGTAGAACAATGAAAAGAATATAATTTATATTAAATAATATACGAGACAGTAATGTGGATGGAACAATGGATAAGAGAGAAAGTAGTGTGGCAGCTAAAGTTCCAGAAGTCTTACAGTCTTTGAATGAATTAATTAATCTCTTCATTTGCAAATTCCAAAAGAAGAAACATAAAAAATTAAAAGGTTGTTGATTAGTTAGTCAACAACCTTTTAACTTTTGAGATTATTTTACTTCTTGAACACCTGTTACGCTTGACGTTTCATCCATTGTGAACGTATTTTGGCAAGCTTCATTTTTGAAATAAATGTTACCTTCAACTTTTGCATCTGTTAATGAGACGTTTTCTGCTTCTACATAAACATCACCAACAAATGTACCACCTTTAATGTTAGCATCTTGATCATTAATAACTAACTTTGGAGCAGTTAACGTATATGTTGCTGTTTTATTGCGATCTGAATCTTGATCATATAAAGCGATTTTACGTGATACAGCCTCACCATCTTTTGTAAATCCACCATTTAAAACAATTTCCTTATCTGTTGTAACATCATTTTTTAAAATAACGATCCAACTGTTTCCTATTGCAACATCTAAAGTTGTAGCATCTGTTACTTGAGATGCACTTGTCATGGCATCTGGCGTTTCTGTTGTCGTACTATTTTCAGTGTCTGTATTTTCTGGCGTTGTTTCAGTTGTTTCTTTCTGAGTACAAGCTCCAAGCGTTAAAACAGCTAAAATAGCCGCAAATAATAATGATTTCTTTTTCATTATAAAACCTCCATATGTGTCGATTTTTGGCATGAAACACATTATTAATTTTGCCCTAAAACAATATAAATATGATTTTTAAATGAGATTAATTAAATTATTTTTGCAAGCGAAATATTTTATAACTGAAAAATATAGGTAAAAATAATAAGTTCTTTACAGTAAAAACACCTGTTTAGTTCTTTATAAAGTACATAGTAGGTTAAATCAGAGAACAACTAGGTAAGAGTTAAATTATTTTTAAGTTAAACAATCAATTAAATACGGTGGTAAAGTGTTATATCTAAGTATTTAAAATATACTTTAGAACATAAAAAAAACTCTAACCGGAGTTAGAGTTTTTATATGATGGAAGTTAATTAAGCTTGGTTAACTGAACCGAATAATTCCATTTTTTCTTTAACTGTAGCTTTGATTGCTTCGTAACCTGGGTTTAATAATTTACGAGGGTCGAATCCTTTACCTTCTAAATCTTTTCCAGCTTCGATGTATTTACGAGTAGCTTCAGCAAATGCTAATTGGCACTCAGTATTAACGTTGATTTTAGCAACACCTAAAGCGATTGCTTTTTTAATCATTTCTTCGTTGATTCCAGTTCCACCGTGTAATACTAATGGAGTTGAACCAGTTGATTCGTTGATTGCTTCTAAAGCGTCGAATGCTAATCCAGCCCAGTTTGCAGGGTATTGACCGTGGATGTTTCCGATTCCAGCAGCTAACATTGTAACTCCTAAATCAGCGATCATTTTACATTCTGAAGCGTCAGCAACTTCACCTTTACCAACAACACCGTCTTCTTCTCCACCGATTGATCCAACTTCAGCTTCTAAAGATAATCCTTTTTCAGCAGTTAATTTAACCATTTCAGTTGTTTTTGCGATGTTTTCTTCGATTGAGTAGTGAGAACCATCGAACATGATTGAAGAGAATCCAGCAGCCATAGCGTCTAATGCACCATTGTAGCTTCCGTGGTCTAAGTGTAATGCAACAGGAACAGTGATTTTTAATGTTTCCATTAATCCGTTAACCATTCCAACGATAGTGTTGTATCCACCCATGTATTTAGCAGCACCTTCAGATACTCCTAAGATAACTGGTGAGTTGTTTTCTTGAGCAGTTAATAAAACTGCTTTAGTCCACTCTAAGTTATTGATGTTGAATTGACCAACAGCATATTTACCTTCATAAGCTTTGTTTAACATATCTTTAGCAGAAACTAGCATAATGAAACCTCCATTGCATCTCTAAAATTTTGGGTACAGAAAATAAAGTACTTACTTCCTTAGTTTTCCCGTCCTAAAAGCTATTATAACGGTTTTGCGAACAAAAATAAATAAAAATGTTACATTTTACAACTTGCTAAATAAAAATATCACAATGTTAAAAGTTCGTAAGGATTATTTTATTAACTCAAGCAATATTTTGATATAATAAACATAAAGAACAGATGAAAGAAAAATAGAGGATTTACAACATGAAGAAATTTAAAAAAGTTTATTTAGAAATAACGAATATATGTAATTTAAATTGTGATTTTTGCCCTAAAACAAGCCGCAACCTTAAATTTATGAGCGAGACTGAATTCAGTTCCTTGATTCCTAAAATTAAACCACATACCGATCACGTGTATTTTCACTTAATGGGAGAGCCATTATTAAACCCAAATTTACAATCATTTTTAAACACGTGTCACGAGTATCAATTAAAAGTTAATATCACCACAAATGCCGTCTTATTACCAAAAGTGAAAGATATCTTATTACAAGCTAAGTCATTGCGTCAAATCAATATCTCATTACATAGTTTTGAAGCCAATGACTCAAATCTAACACTACAAGATTATGTTTTGCAAATTGCTGACTTTGTACAAGCTGCCAAACAGACGAATTTAATTATTTCTATTCGTTTATGGAACATGGATAGTGAGACGTTAAAAGGGCGAAACGAGTTAAATGGTGATATTATTAGCTTATTACAAGATGAGTTAAAACCGGAAGTGAATATTCGTGAGGGGCTACAAGGAAAATGCAGCTTAAAATTGTTTAAGAATGTATATTTGAATATGGCTGAAAAATTTGATTGGCCAGATATCGACTTATTGCAAACTTACGAACATGTATTTTGTCACGGACTTCGCGATCAAATCGGGGTGCTTGTGGATGGAACTGTGGTGCCTTGTTGTTTAGATAGTGAGGGGAACATTCCCCTTGGGAATTTATTTGAGACGGATTTAGAGACGATTATTAATGGGCCGCGCGCTAAAGCGATTTATGATGGGTTTTCAGCACGTTGTGCGGTAGAGGATTTATGTAAACGTTGCGGTTACGCAACACGATATTAAAAAAAGAGACTTAGTCTCTTTTTTTTAGCGATTTAATTTTTTTTCATAATGGCGTTTGAAATATACCGCGATAAGAGCGACTAAAGGAACTGATATAATCATTCCTAAAGCGCCAAAGTAACTACCACCGATTAAAATAGCGATGAAAATCCAAACGGGATCAAGTCCCACGTTATCCCCAAGAATTTTTGGTTGAATAAAGTAACCATCAATTTGTTGATACGCAATCAATAAGATAAATCCAAGTACCGCCATATTAATACTTGTAAAGAGTCCGAGCAAGAAGGCAAGCGCAGCTCCGATAAGTGGTCCTACATAAGGAATAATGTTTGTAATCCCAGCGACAAGTCCAATCATAAGCGCAAATGGGTGACCAATAATTAATAATAAGGTTGCTGAAGCAATTCCAACAAATAAAGCATCTAATAACTGTCCAAAGATAAAGCCACCAAATACTTTATCTAAGTCAATAAAGAAGGATTTAACCTGGTTGTGAACAGTTGGTTTAAATAAAACAAATCCTATTTTATTTAATGTACTAAAGATACGTTCCTTATCTTTAAGGAAGTAAAACGTTAAAATGATCGTTGCAACGGTGTTTAAAACAAAACTTGTTAAGTTCGTCACGACACCTGTTCCAAAACTTAAAATGCCAGAGGCAATAACGTTAAAACTATTTGAAATCCAAGTTGTTAATCCATCGAGTTGCTCAGTAGTTAAAGCTGATGCTGCATTTTCAAGCCAAGTGTAAATTTTTTCTTGATACACAGGTAGTGAATCCATTAACATTTGAACGTTTTGGAATAATGGGGGAAACACTAAGTTAAATAAGAGGCTAATAGAGAAAATTAAGAGAACAACTAAAATAAGAATGGCTAAGACTCTTGCAAATTTAACATGTATTTTTTGCTTCGTTACTTTTAATAAACTATTCTGAATAAAAAGAAGTGGTCTAAATAATAAGTAAGAGAGGAAAAAGGCATAAAAAACAGGTGCAGCTATAGATAGGAAATTTAAGAGTGCTACTTTAACGGAAGTCAGGATGGTATCTGTATGGAAAGATAATCGGTAAGTAAGTAATAAAAGAATCCCAACGATAAGGACAAGTGTTGCAATTTTAATATATTTTCGATCGATATAAAATGATTTAAACAAAGTGATAGCCTTCTTTCTAGATGAATTTTATAGTTTTAGTATGAGGTGTTTATAAACAAAATATTTTTATATTATTTATTGAATCGATTTTTTACTTCTTCCATTTTATTATAAAAATCGGATTCCATATCGCGCTCAAAGAAATTCGCGAGTTTACATAGATAAGCAAGGCAGTCAGAAATTTCTTTGCCAATCTCATCAGAAACTTTTGCTTTGGCTGCATTGAGTGCATCCATTTCATTTATCCCATTGGCTATTTGCTTCTCCGTATCATTAACCATCTCGCGGAGTAATTCAGCAACTTCTGCTACTTCAGTTGTTAGTAACATATGATTCATAAGTAATGAAGCTTTGCAACGTTCATAGCTTGAATCTTTAACATGGAAGTTTAATTCTTTTTGATAAGTTTTTGAAAAGTCTTGTAATTGTTTAATATTAAACCACTCCTTTATTGAAATAGTATATCGTATTGAAATAAGTATACTATAAAAACTAAATAAATAAGTAATCAAGCAGTTATGTGTTAACAAAATTTACTGAAATATTACAAACTTTACAGTAAGTTAACATTCTTAACAAAACTTAACAATAAAAAAACCAAATATTAACAAATAATACATTGGAATTTGATATGGTTATGGCGACTGATATTTTTATTTTAAATGAAGAGAGGGTTATAACATGCAAAAAATGAAGAAGCAGACCATTCAAAAGGGAATGTCACTTGCACTCGTATCTGCCATTATTAGTTCAAACGTATTATCACCAGTAGGGACAGTACAAGCGGTCATGAATCAACAAGAAAATAAAATTATTAATGAGCTAGAAGCGTTACTTTTGGAAACACAAGAGAGCGTTGAAAGTACAGACGTTTTTGAATCAACTGAAGTAGAAGAAGTGGTTGAGTCTATTGAAGATAGTGAAGAAACTGAGGTTGCAGCTGAGCTGCTAATTAATCAAGTGTACGGTGGTGGTGGAAAAAGTGAAACGCCATTTACACATAGTTTTATTGAAATTTATAATCCAACCGATTTAGAAATAGATTTATCACAATATTCTATTCAATATTCAAGTGAAGGTAGTAGCTTTGTTTCTAAACAATTAGAAGGAAGTTTACAAGCAGGTGGAACCTATTTAATTCGTTGTAATAAAGAAGAAACAACAGTAAATAAATACACGTTAACAGAAGATAATACTGATTTAGATTGGGACCAAGTCATCGCAAATAAGCAATATCGCATTGCCATTGTAAAGGGTACGGAATTACTAGATGGATTTGACTTCGAAGAAGAAGCAATTGTTGATTTATTAGGTGCAATAGAAAGTGGAGAAGGACAACCGGGGGGGAAAATATCTAAACAAAAATCATTAAGACGTGTTAACTATATAGATACAAATGATAATTCAACTGATTTTGTATTAGTCACTTATAATGATGATTCTCATCAAAAAACTGATTTACCTCCAAGTTTACAAAATCAATTTGTTGAAGTACCTGAAGTACCTGAAGTAGAAGAACCAGAAGAAGTTTTACCGGATTTAGGAGAAACAATTGAAGATACGATTTCAGTTGAAAAAATTGCAAGCTATGTAGCGGGAGCCGCTAGTTCAAATGGTGGTGTTGCAGAGATAGTTAAATATAACGCGGATAATGGTAAGTTCTATGTCATTAATGGACAAGAAAGTACGGTTCATATTGTTAGTCTAGATGAGTTAAATCAAGATCCAACGCAACAACTTAAAACAGATAAAGTTGTAAATCTAAAAGAAGTTGTTAGCGTGGATGGATTTACTTACGGTGATATTTCTAGTATTGATATTAATACGGAATTAGCTATTATTGTAGCCGCTGTACAAGAAGAAGACTATACAAAAGACGGAAAGATTGTTGTCATGGACTATGATGGAAATGTCTTAAATCAATTTGCTTCGGGTGTACAACCGGATATGGTTAAAATGACAAAAGACGGTCAATACATCTTAACAGCGAATGAAGGAGAACCGCGCAATGGTTTAGAAAATGGGATTGATCCAAAAGGGTCAATTACAGTTGTTGATTATTTAAACGGCACTTCAAAAAATATTTATTTTAATGATTCAATGGCTGATGCGAACGTATTAATCCGTAATTTAGAAGGCGGAGCAAGTGTTGATTTAGAACCAGAGTATATTGCATTAAGTGAAAATGGTAAAACGGCTTATGTTGCATTACAAGAAAACAATGCAATTGCAACAATTGATATTGCAACTGGGAACGTCAAATCAATTAAAGGATTAGGATTTAAAGATCATTCAGTAGAAGGTAGTGGATTAGATGCTGCAAATGATGGGAAAATAGCCATTGAACAATTACCTATTTTAGGTGTTTACATGCCAGATGGTATTGAATGTATTACGATTGGTGGCGTAGATTATATTGTTACAGCTAATGAAGGTGATGCAACAGAGTGGAAAGAATTTGAGAATGTTGCAAAATTATCAAAAGTAAAAGCAAATTTAAATGTCGATGCCTCTTTATTTAAAGGGTTAACTGAAGTAGAAGTAGCCGCTAAAATGGATGAAATCTTAAACACTAGTAAATACGATAACTTAGAAGTATTAACAGATATGCCAAATGATGCAATTTATGTTTTAGGTGGGCGTTCATTTAGTATGTGGAACGCGGAAACTATGGAGTTAGTATTTGATTCAGGTGACGATTTCGAACAAATTACAGCGCAACGTTATCCAGAATATTTTAACGTTTCAAATACTAACGTAAAAATGGATGATCGCAGTCGTAAAAAAGGTCCTGAACCAGAGGATGTAAAAGTTGGCGAAATTAACGGAAGACAATATGCGTTTATTGGGCTTGAGCGTACAGGTGGAGTCATGATGTATGATGTGACAGATCCAAGTCATGTAACCTTTGCAAATTACTTATCAACACGTGATTATTCACAATCAATTGCGGGGGATGTTGCACCTGAAGGATTAGAATTTATTCCAGGTGAAATCTCACCGACAGGATACCCATTATTAGTCGTAGCAAATGAGGTATCTGGAACGGTTGCGGTAAATCAAATTAATATTGAAGTGACAAAACCAGAAGTTGACCCTATTGTAGATATTAACATCTTCCATACAAATGATACGCATGCACGCGTAGACGCGAATATTGGATTTGCTAAATTTAAAGAGTTTATGGATTTAGCAAATGAGTATACAACAGCTGAAGGGGCATTAGTATTAGATGCTGGAGATACATTACATGGAACATCTTTTGCAACGTTACAAACAGGTGAAAGTGTTGCAAAAGTAATGAATGCTGTTGGTTACGATGCGATGGCACCGGGTAACCATGATTTTAATTATGGACAAGATCAATTAACTAAACTTGGAGCTATAGCGAATGTAGAAGTACTAGCTGGAAATGTTTTAGATAGCGAAAATCAGTTAAAATATGGCGATATATTTGTAAAAGAAATTGAAGGGGTTAAAGTTGGAGTATTCGGACTTGCAACACCTGAAACAGCATATAAAACAAATCCAAATAACGTTGAAGGGCTAGACTTTGGAACAAAAGAGGAAATCATTGAAGAGACAAAGACAATGGTTAAAATGTTGAAAGATCAAGGCGTTGACATGGTTATTGGATTAATTCATATGGGAATTGATGCTGATAGTGAAGTTAAATCAACAGATATTGCAACCGCGGTTAACGGAATTGATTTAATTATCGATGGTCATAGTCATTCAGAATTAAGTGAGTATGAAGTCGTTAATGATACGATTATTACTTCAACAGGAGAGCACTTTAAAAATGTTGGACTTGTGACAGTTCAATTTGATAAATCTACAAATGAAATTATCACACTTGTTCCTCATCAAGTCAGTGCAAGTGATTTAGAAAATGTTCAACCAGATGAAGAAGTGGAGCAACTCATTAATGAGATTAAAGCGGATCAAGAAGATATCTTGAATCAAGTTATTGGACAAACATCTGTATTATTGGATGGAGAACGTAGCTCAGTTCGTAATGGTCATACAAACTTAGGTCACTTATTAACAGCTGCGATGCTTAAAGAAACAAGTGCTGATATTGCATTAACAAATGGTGGTGGAATTCGAGCTTCAATTCAACCAGGAGATATTACAAAAGGTGATGTGTTAGAAGTATTGCCGTTTGGAAATTATATTGTGACGGTTGAAATGACTGGGCAACAAATTGTAGATGCTCTAAATCATGGTCTTGTGAGTGGTGCAGGAAAGTTCTCTCATTTTGCAGGCATGGATGTGTTGGTAAAAGAAATTAAAGATGCTGAAGGTAACGTGACGCAATATGAAGTTGTTTCAGTAAGTGTGAATGGTGAAACGTTAGATTTGAATAAAAAATATGTTGTGGCAACAAATGATTTCTTAGCAGCAGGTGGAGATGAATACACCATGATTGCAGAAGGTAAATTGTTAAATGAATTTGCTGCATTAGATGAGGCGTTGATTGAGTATATTCAAACGGAAGGTGAAGCGGGAATTACTCAAGCCAATCAAACAACAGTATTAACAGTTGTTGAAGAACAAGAGCCGACTCCAACACCAACACCGGATACAGAGGCACCAGTTCTGACATTAAATGGACAATCTAGTGTAACTATTGAAAAAGGTTCTGTATACACAGAATTAGGAGCAAAAGCAAGAGATAATGTGGATGGAGATGTTGAAGTTAGCATTTTAGGAACGGTGGATACATCAAAAGTCGGAACATACACTGTAACGTATACGGCTGTTGATAAAGCAGGAAACAAATCAACAATCACTCGAACAGTTGAGGTTACTAATAAGAAAGTAGTTGTAAATGATAACGTTGAAATTATCTTACCAGAGTCAACAATTCAAGTTGAGGTGAAAGGTGATCAGATTACAATTTCTAACGTTGCAACAGCTGTGCAAAATATTATTTTTAAATTAGTTCGTACAGATAATGCATCACGTTCACAAACGTCTGTCACTAAATCAACGGATGATCATACGATTGTCATTACAATTGAAGTGCCAAAAGATGCGACTCAGGTTGAAATTAACGGAAAAGTGTATGACATTAGCGCAGATGATAT
>DNGE01000064.1:14547-19953 GCA_003486705.1 Bacillota bacterium | reverse complement strand
TATACCTTAAGTGAAGAATCTATTATCATTAAATTGATCCATCTCAAATTATATTTCTTTGGGTAAGAAATAATAAAGAAAAGAGATTTAAACTAAATGATAGGAGTTTAAAGATGATTAAAACAACGTTGTGCTATGTTTATCGAGGAAGTCAGGTGTTGATGGTATATCGTAATAAAAAAGAGAATGATTTTCATCTGGGCAAATGGAATGGTTTAGGCGGGAAGATAGAGCCCGGTGAAACACCTGAACAAGGCGTGATTCGTGAGGTTTATGAAGAATCTGGAATAATAATAGAATCGCCGACCTTAGTGGGTGAATGCCTATTTCCGAATTTTGAAGGCCATGGTGAAGATGAATATGTCTATATATACGTTGCAACTACGGATGTTATGACAGTATCTGATTGTTTAGAGGGCGATTTGTATTGGGTGGAAGAAAAAGAAATCCTATCTCTAAATTTATGGGAAAGTGACCAAGTGTTTTTACCATATGTTTTTAGACGTATTCCGTTTTTTGGGACGTTTAATTTTAAAGGAAAGAAATTAATTAATTATCAAGTAGAAGAAAAAATAACGTATTAGAAACGCTTATCATCAAGTAAGTGGATAAATATAGATAAGTGAATAAAAAAAAACCGCTAAAATTTTAGCGGTTTTTCCCTTCACACACACATCTATTTTTAAATTAACGGCAGCAGCCAGGTTGACCAGTTGCGATAGCACACCAGTCTTCATTACGTAAGCAATGATCATAATTGAATGATTCAGAACATTCTTTTTTATCCACGATATAATCATGGTGATTATGATGATGATGAACATTTTTAACTACTACTGGTACAATATGTTCAACTCTGTGATGATGATGATATTGTTGAGAGCAACTTACTGCTGGTTCAACAATACGTTGAGTGCTTTCAAATTGCCCATATGCAGGTACCATTTGAGGTGCCACTTTCATTTGTTCTTTTGCAACCATAGGCATAGCCACTTTTTCAGGTGTTACTACTTCTACAGCTTTAGGTTGTGGTGCACATCCCATTGGTGGATATGGATATGGGTGACACATAGGTTGACATACTGGTCTAGCTACTGGTTGGCATCCGCCGAAACATCGATTAAATTCCATAATATAAATTCATCCTTTCCAATTGTAAATTCCATTTACAATGATAGTATATTAAACTAGGCCAAAATGGTTATGGCAAAAGCCCAGAAAAATAGGGGAATGAAATATTTTTTACACGTTTGAACCATTCTTCAACGAATAGCTATGCAATACTTAATTCGAGTCAAAAGGATGCAAAAAAAGAAGCATCATTTTATGAATACTTCTTTTGGGATAGATTTAATTCATTAATTTGAATTCAGAGTTGGTGATTTCAAAATAATCTTTCGCATTTTCAGTGACGTATACTTCATAATCTTTTGTGATAAAGATAGCCTCTGTGTCATCGAGTGAATTGACAAGCTCTAGACCTTTTTCAACGCCTAGTGAGAATATTGTGGTTGATAGAGCATCAGCATCCATAGAAGAGTTCGTAATGATTGAAACAGATTCAATATTATTTTCAACAGGATATCCAGTTTCTGGATCTAAGATATGGTGGTAGAAAACACCGTTTTCTTCAAAGTTTCGTTCGTAGATACCTGATGTCACGACTGTTTTATTTTTAACTGTTGCAATTCCTAGTGATTCCCCACGTGGTGAAAAAGGATTTTGGATTCCAATTCTCCACTCACTACCATTTGGTTTATCGCCATAGGCATAAACATTTCCACCTAAGTTTATAATCGCGTGTTTAATCTCATGTTTCTTTAAGATTTCAACCGCTGCATCAGCCGCATATCCCTTTGCGATTCCACCTAAATCTAATTGCATATGTGATTCGGCTAATTTAACACTTGTTGTTTCTTCATCTAGTAAAACTTGGTGATAGTCAATATGTGAAATGGCAGTTTGAATTTCTTCATTACTAGGCACACGTGCATCATCGAATCCAATTTGCCAAAGCTTAGCAAGCTCGCCAATCGTAATATCAAATTTTCCATTAGATAATTCACAGAAGTATAAACCGCGTTTAATGACTTCGAATGTATCCTTTGAAACATTAACATAGTCCTTACCGGCTTGTTGGTTAATTAAGATAACTTCACTACTAACGGCATTATTAATGGTCATTCGTTCTTCAATGCCTTTAATGGTAGTAAAAATTTCATCAAAGATTTCATCTTTAGCATTATCATACAATGTAATGGTTACGACGGTTCCAAGTAAAAATTCATTTTCTGAAACAGGTTCATACTCAACAACCGTATTTTCTTTAGTACAACCCACCAAAGTAAATACGATTAGACAAAATAATAATAGACGCTTCATTTAAATAATCCTCCATAACATAATCCTGTTAATAGGATACCACATTTTTGTAAAAAAATAAGGCTTTAGAATAGTCTAAAGCCTTTTTGTTTCTATAATTTTATAGTTATTTGGTGTAATTATTCTGCTATAGTTGGACCACTTGCTAAAGCTTGTATCGTTAGTTCAACGAAGTCACTCACTTTAATTGATACATTTGAAACGGTATCTGTTGTATCATTTTCATTGTAAGTAATTAAAAAAGGATCTTGTTTTTCAAGTAAGTAGTTTTCCATTAATTGAGCTTGAACATACCATTCAGATTGAGTGTTTCCATCATTTGCTAGACTAAAAGTCCCATTGATAGAATCTTCTTTTTTAGTAGAGGTTCCTTCTTGATTTATACCGTCCCAATTGATTGTTAATATATTTCCATTTAGAACAATCATATTAATATAATATTTGTAGCCTTGGTCATATTCTTGTGCTTCAGCATAATAATGGCCGTCTTGGTAAGGTCCGCGTTCAATAGGACCGTCATCAACAGCTGTTTTAAACAAGGACACGTAATCAGCGACATTAATTGAAACGCCAGTGACTGCATCGGTTGTTCCTTCATCTGTTAAAGATAATTGTTCGACAGATTGAAAGGCTAATAGATAGGATTCAAATAACTGTATTTGTTCATGCCATTCTGATTGTGCTCCACCTAACTCAAGCATTTTATAGTCTCCGTTTAGTGAAGCTTGTTTTTTAAGCATTTGACCACTTTCGTGGATAGCATTTAAATCAACCGTTACAAGATTTCCATCTTTAATTTCAAGTGTTACCGTGTTCATCCAACCATCTTCAGTAGAAAATGATTCTGATTTTGCAAAATATAAGCCGTCTTCTAAAAGTACGTTGTTAACTGTTTCTGTTGTAGAACTTTGTTCTGTAATCGTTAAGTCATCTACGTCTATTAATGTATCCTTTGAAACTTCTTGACCTTCGCATCCCCCTAAGATAAGGCAAGCGACTGATGCTAACCATAAGAGTTGTATACTTTTCAAAAGTTTCGCCTCCTTTAATCCACAAGTGAAATATATTCCACTTAGTGGAAGATTACTGATATTTTAACATAAATTCACAATGTTAGATATAGGAAATAATTTCTTACTTTGTCGATAATTTTTAATTTATACATTAAAATATATCATGGTTAATAAATGATTAAATTTATTTGGAAAAATATGTAGAATAGGATGGCTTTTAATGAATAATTGTTGAAATTGTGAATAATTGTGATAAAATTAGATTGAGATAAGTTTCATAATAAAATATAAATTTATTGCTACAAAGTTAAATTTCATTAAAATCTATTGGATGGAATTGGGAAATATAAAAAGAATTTATCATAAAGTTATAATCTTTTTACATTTTTAAGTCCTATTTATAATAGAATTTAACATCTGATTGTTCGTTAATATAATCTCACCGCAGAGAGAAGAAGAATTGGAATGTGAGTTAACTTGTTTTTTTTTATGTTATTCAAAGGATAATGTAAAGTAATTATTTGAGGAGGAGTTTCAATGAAGAAAATTGTAGTCCTTGGTGGAGGATACGCTGGTGTTCTTACGGCAAAGAAATTAGCAAAAAAATTCAAAAAAGATAAGAATGTAGAAATCACATTAATTGATAAACAAGCTTATCACACGATGTTAACAGAATTACATGAAGTAGCTGCAGGGCGCGTTGATGAAGAATCAATTCGTATGGATTTAAAAAATATTTTTGCAGGACGTAATGTAAATGTTGTGATTGATGAAATCAAAAATGTTGACTTTGATAAAAAAGTATTAACATCAGAAAATACAGAATATGCTTATGACTATTTAGTAATGGCAACAGGATGTAAACCAACATTCTTTGGTATCCCAGGATCTGAACATGCTCATCAATTATGGTCATACACAGATGCTGTAAATTTAAAACACCACATTTTAAATATGTTCCGTGAAGCATCATTAACATCGGATAAAGAAAAACGCAAAGAATTATTAACATTCGTTACAGTAGGAGCTGGATTCACAGGTGTCGAGATGGCTGGTGAATTAGGAGAATGGAAAGAAGAATTATGTCGTTCATTCCATATTTCTGAAGATGAAGTTTCATTATATATTGTTGACTTTGCACCAAAAGTATTACCAATGTATCCAGATAAATTAATTAAAAAGGCTGAAAAGCATTTAGTTAAATTAGGAAATCAAATGGTAATGAATTCAGCTGTAAGTGAAATTAAAGCTGATTCTGTTGTGTTAAACAAAGGGGAAAAAGTCATTAACACACGTACTGTGATTTGGGCTGCAGGAATCGAAGGATCTGACATTGTAGATACAATTGAAGTTGAGAAAGCAGGACGTGGACGTATCGTTACGAATGCTCAATTACAATCACAAGATCATGAAGATGTTTATGTTGTAGGAGATAATATTTTCTTCATTCCAGAAGGTGAGGAGCGTCCAGTCCCTCAAATGGTTGAGAATGCTGAGCATTCAGCGCCAGTTGTAGCTCATAACATTTTTGTAGATATTAAAGGTGGAGAACACAAAGCGTACAAACCTACATTCCATGGTTCAATGGTATGTATTGGTGGGCGTTATGGAGTGGCTCAAGTTGGAATGCCTGGTATGTGGTTAAACTTCTCAGGATTCATGGCAATGTTATCAAAACACTTCATTAACATTATTTACTTCATCCAAGTATTAGGGTTCAATAAAATTTGGTCTTACATTATGCATGAATTCTTCCATGTAAAAAACAATCGTTCATTTGTAGGCGGATTATTATCAAATTCATCACCAGTGTTCTGGAAATTCCCATTACGTATATTCGTCGGATTTATGTGGATGCAACAAGGTTTAACGAAGTTACCAAAAATTGTGCATGATTTTAATAATGTATTCTTATTACCACAACCACCTAAAGCAGATGCTGTTGGGGCGGCTTCAGGTGCGGTAAGTGACGTAGTAGGAGCGGTTTCAGGAGCAGTTACTGAAGTAGTAT
>DNGE01000064.1:0-14290 GCA_003486705.1 Bacillota bacterium | reverse complement strand
GAAGTAGCAAATGATATCTTCTCTCAATTGGCGAATGGAATTACTGAATTAATGAACTGGTTAGCTGTGTTGCCTACACCAGGATTTGTAGATACAATGATGGATTGGTCAATGAATACTTTCTTCTATACGCCAGATGGAACTTCATTCACTGCATTAGCGGCATTTGTACAAGCAGCTATGATCATCGGTGAGATTGTATTCGGTGGAATGTTAATCATCGGTTTATTTACACCAGTAGCAGCTGTAGCAACAATTGTAATGGGATGTATGATTTGGGCTTCAGGTATGGCACCAACAGAAATGTTATGGTATTTAGTAGGTGGATTTGCACTGATTGGAAATGCTGGAATGGTTTTAGGATTAGACTACTATGTATTACCTTGGGTACGCAAAGTATTACCTCGTATTCCATTATTAAAGAAATGGTATTTATATATTGATTAATTTAACAACGTTTTGGGGAAAACATAGTTAGTATCTTTTTTGGTATTGGCTATGTTTTCTTCTTATTTTATGGAAACTATATAAGATGAATTTGAAATTTGTTTATGTTCCATTTTATATACAACTTTGATGTAGGTGATGAGTCGTGAAAACTTTTTGGAAAGATAAACCTGAAATGGTATCTCGTTTAAACGAAATTAATAAAATAATTGAAAGTGAGTTAAGTTCAAAACAAAAGAAAATGAACTTAATTTTAAAAGAATTAACAGAGTCAGGTGGAAAAATGGTTCGCCCGGGTCTGTGCGTGATAGGGGGACAATTTGGGGATAAAGAAATCAAAAATGTTTATCACCTGGGTGCAATTGTTGAAATGTTACATATAGCGACCCTAGTTCACGATGATATCATTGATGATTCACACCATAGACGTGGTCAATTAACAACTCAATCAAAATATGGAAAAGATTATGCGGTTTATACGGGTGATTTTATTTTTACGAAATGTTTTGAAGTGTTAGCAACCCACTATGATGTTCATCATATGAAAGAATTATCAAGAGCAATTTCACGAATTTGTATGGGTGAGATTGAACAGTTTGATAATCGCTATAAATATCATACGTCGGTGAAACGCTATTTGAAAATCATAGGAGCTAAAACTTCTGCTCTCCTTGCGATGAGTTTATCAGTTGGTGCGCATGAGGCTGGATGCGATGAAAAATTTTGTAAATCACTAGCTAAAATCGGATATCATTTAGGAAATGCATTTCAAATGATTGATGATATTTTAGACTATAATGGAAATCAAGAGTTAGTTGGTAAAACATTAGGAAACGATATTCGTCAAGGGTACTATACATTACCTTTAATCTATGCTTTACGTGAAAAAGATAAAAAGTTGGAAATCCTATTAAATCAAAAAGAATATAACGATGAAGTGGTCTTAGCTATTATTGAACGTGTGAATGAAATTGGTGGTGTTGACGCAGCACGTGATTTAGCGCATAAATATACAAAGAAGGCATTAAAAGAAATTAAAGCATTACCAGATGGAGAAGCAAAGGAAAATTTAATTTGGTTAGTGCACCAATTACTTGATCGTCATTATTAAAAAACTCATCAGTATGATGAGTTTTTTTTATACTTAAACACGGCTATATATATCATAATTTACAAAAAATAGTAAATTATGTTTTGCAAATGCGGTGCAGGATAGGTTAAAATAGAAGATGTAAAAGGTGAATGATATTCCAAAGGTTGAGGGAGAATATTTAGGATACTTTACAAAAATAATGAGAGAAAGGAAATAGTTTTATGATGAAGACCTTACAGCGAGTCGGTAAAGCATTTATGGTTCCTGTAGCGTTACTTCCGGCAGCCGGACTATTACTTGGAATTGGATTATCAATACAACAATCATTAATTCAATACTTACCATTTCTAGAGTCTGATCTTTGGCAAACCATTGCCTTGGTTATGGAGCAGTCTGGAGACATCGTCTTTACTAACTTACCCTTACTGTTTGCAATTGGGGTTGCATCGGGATTGACTGGTGATAAAGGGGTAGCGGCATTATCTGCTACAGTGGGATTCCTAATTATGAATGTCGTAACGGGAATCTTTATGCCAACGACATTGCCAAGTCAGTTATACGCGGATGTGTTAGGGATTCATACGTTACAAACTTCAGTTTTTGGTGGTATAATTATCGGGTTGATAACAGCATATTTATATCATAAGTATTGTGATGTTAAATTCCCGGACTTTTTATCATTTTTTGCAGGTCATCGATTTGTTCCAATTATGACTTCATTCGTTGCAATCTTCATCGGTGTGTTATTAGCTTTTATTTGGCCACCGATTGGAAAAATTATTGCAAGTTTCGGTCAAATCATTGCAGCAGACGGAACAAACCCACTGTATATTTGGATTTATGGGACTACAGAACGTGCTCTAATTCCTTTTGGTTTACACCATGTATTTTATTTTCCCCTATGGTTTACAGAAGCAGGTGGGGTTTATACTTCAATTGATACGTCAATTGCTGTAGGAGACCAAGCAATTTGGTTTAAACAAGTTTCTGATTATTCGACTTATGGGTATGATGCCTTAATTGGAAATGTACAAGCGCAAGGGGCAACACTTGCTGGGCGTTTCATGCAGGGGAAGTATCCAATCATGATTTTTGGTTTACCGGCAGCAGCATATGCTATGTATCAAGAAGCAGCACCAGAAAGAAAAAAAGTTTTATCTGGATTGTTTATTTCAGCTGCACTAACAGTTGCTTTAACAGGAATTTCAGAACCGATTGAATTTATCTTCTTATTTGTTGCGCCGATGTTATTTGGAATCCATGCCATTCTTTCAGGACTTTCATTTATGTTAACTTACTTATTGAATGTCCATGTCGGAATGAATTTTTCAGGTGGCCTAATTGATTTAATTATTTATGGCGTATTACCAGGTAATCAATTTACAAATTGGGTAAGGATTATTCTAATTGGAATTTTTTACGCACCTATTTATTATTTTGTATTTAGATTTACTATTCGCCGTTTTAATTTGCCAACACCTGGACGAGAAATTACTAAAGACGAATTGATGATAAAAGTAGAGGTTTAAAAAGAACAGAACTAGCAAAAGATAAACGAATAGGAACAAAACTAAAAAGTTAGCGTTGAGATTGAAAAAATGTAAAGTAGATGATTTCAGCTCACTTTGACGTGTATGAGTTTGGCATATAAAATGACCGATCATCATACAATGAAGAGGTGGTTACAACTGATGTTTTTGTGCCGAGTAACAACTTGTACGCTTTTTACAGAACAATAGTTGATAAATTGAAATGTATAGTTTAGACCTTGATTGCGGAATAAAAAAATAATTAAGGTAGAAATTATAAAAATTTTCGCAATTGTAAACGTTATTTGTTTAAAAAATATCGAATTATATCTATATTTGTTGAAAAAAAATACTATAATATATAGTGTAATATTTATAGGAGGTGCACCATGGGAATTTTCGACATTTTTAAAAAGAAAGAACAACCTACTGGAGTAGTTGCTCCAATTAATGGAAAACTATTACCAATCACAGAGGTACCAGACCCAGTATTTAGTCAAAAAATGATGGGTGACGGTTTTGCAATCGAGCCAACAGATGGAAAAGTTTACTCACCAGTTAACGGTAAAGTATTAAATGTATTTCCAACTAAACATGCTGTTGCATTACAATCTAATGACGGACTTGAAATCTTAATTCACTTTGGGATGGATACAGTAACATTAAAAGGTGAAGGGTTTACAGCTCATGTTGGAGAAGGAGATACAGTTTCAGCAAATGATTTATTATTATCAGTTGACTTAGAAGCCGTACGTCCAAAAGTTCCATCTTTAATGACACCAGTTGTTTTTACAAACTTAAATGAAAAAACAATTGAATTAAAGAAAACAGGTGACGTGACTCACGGAGAAGCTAATATTTTAGAAATAAAATAGCGAAAAAACCTATATCACTTGATTTTTAAGATTAAGCAATATAAAATAAAATTATAAGAATTTAATATAGAGGAGTGAAGACTCATGGAAAAGAATTTCAAAATCACTGATGAAACAGGATTACACGCTCGTCCAGCTACTGTATTAGTTAATACTGCAAGCAAATTCAACTCAGAAATTACATTAACATACCGTGACAAAAAAGTTAACTTAAAATCAATCATGGGTGTAATGTCTTTAGGAATCCAACAAGGTGCTGAAATTGTTATCGGAGCTGAGGGTGACGATGCTGCTGATGCAATCGCTGCATTAACTGAAACAATTACAACTCAAGGATTAGGTGAATAGTACCTACCTTATTATGAAACAATAGTACTGGTAGTCCAGTACTTTTTGTTTTTTTTCATTATAATGTAACCGGTTATAATTATTAAAAATATCACATAAGACGTAAGGAGTATTAGAGATGAAGATAACAGGAATTGCAGCTTCAAACGGGATAGCTATCGCAAAAGTATTCAAATTAATTGAACCTAAATTAACAGTAACAAAAACGACTGTAACTGACTTAGAGGCAGAAAAAGCTTTATATAAATTAGCATTAGAAAAAACAACAGAAGAATTACAAAAAATTAAAGTTAAAGCAGCACAAAATTTAAGCGAAGAAGAAGCGGCTGTTTTTGATGCTCATATCAATATGGCAAATGATCCTGAGTTATTAACTCAAGTTGTTGATAAGATTCAAAACGAAAATGTAAACGCTGCATTTGCTTTTGACGAAGTAAGTAACATGTTTGTTATGATGTTTGAAAGCATGGACAATGAGTACTTCCGTGAACGTGCAGCAGATATCAAAGATATCAAAAAACGTATCTTAGCACACTTATTAGGGGTAAAAGTAAATGATCCAAGTACAATTGATGAAGAAGTAATCGTAATTGCAGAAGATTTAACACCTTCTGATACTGCTCAATTAGATCGTCGCTATGTAAAAGGATTTGCTACTAATATTGGTGGACGTACATCTCACTCTGCTATTATGGCACGTAGTTTAGAAATTCCTGCAGTTGTTGGGACAAAAACAATCTTAGAAGATGTTAAAGATGGCGAAATGGTTATCTTAGACGGATTAGATGGACATGTTATTTTACAACCAACGGCAGAAGAAATTGCTCATTACGAACAAGTGGCAAAAGGTTACGAAGATCAAAAAGTTGAATGGGCAAAATTAAAAAATGAACAAACAACTTCAAAAGATGGGGTACATGTTGAATTAGTTGCTAACATTGGAACACCTAATGATGTTGAAGGTGTTTTAGCAAATGGTGGAGAAGGTGTCGGATTATACCGTACAGAATTCTTATACATGGGGCGCGATAACTTCCCAACAGAAGATGAGCAATTCGAATCTTACAAAACAGTTTTAGAAGCAATGGGAGAAAAACCTGTTGTCGTTCGTACACTTGATATCGGTGGAGATAAAGAATTATCATACTTACATTTACCAAAAGAAATGAACCCATTCTTAGGGTACCGTGCAATTCGTTTATGCTTAGACGATAAACCATTATTCCGTACACAATTACGTGCTTTATTACGTGCAAGTGTTTATGGAAAATTATGCATCATGTTCCCTATGATCGCAACATTAAATGAATTCCGTGCCGCTAAGGATTTATTAATGGAAGAGAAACAAAACTTAGTCAATGAAGGGGTTGCAGTTTCAGATACAATCCAAGTCGGAATGATGGTTGAGATTCCTTCAGCAGCAGTAATTGCTGATCAATTCGCTAAAGAGGTTGATTTCTTCTCAATCGGTACAAATGATTTAATTCAATACACAATGGCTGCAGACCGTATGAACGAAAAAGTGTCGTACTTATACCAACCATATAACCCAAGTATTTTACGTTTAGTAAAAATGGTTATTGATGCAGCTCATAAAGAAGGTAAATGGACTGGAATGTGTGGAGAAATGGCTGGAGATCAAACGGCTATTCCATTATTATTAGGATTAGGATTAGATGAATTCTCAATGTCAGCAACATCAATCTTACCTGCACGTTCATTAATTAGTAAATTATCAAAAGCTGAAATGGAAACATTAGCAAATGAAGCTTTAAATAAATCAACAGTTGAAGAAGTTATTGAATTAGTTGAAAGTATCGCTAAATAATGAATTTAAAAGAGGAGATCGCTCCTCTTTTTTTATTTTCATGTAAAAATATGTAACTATCTTAAACGGATTATTCGACATGTTTTCTTCTAAAGTCGACATACTAAATATAGTGAGTATCAGACGAAAAGAAGGATGATGAACATGATTAAAATAAGTGATATGTCAAGCCAAGTAACTAAAATGAGATTCAGCATGGGATTGATAATATGCATTATTTTCTTAATTGGGATAATCTTATGCCGCACAATAACGGTTCAAGCTGAATCCGTGGATGATGAAATGGATCGGTTTCAATATCCTAGAAAAGATAAAAATAAAATTGCCTATCTAACTTTTGATGATGGCCCATCGAGTTATACGAAAGAGTTATTGGAGATATTAGAAAAAGAACAAGTTCCAGCGATTTTCTTTGTTATTGGAGAAAACTTTACTGTTCAGCCAAATGGTAAAGAATTAGTAAAAGAAATGTATGATAAAGGACATTATATAGGGTTACATAGTATGACGCACGATAGAAATAAACTGTACTTAACAGCAAATGCACCACAAAACTTTATGAAAGAAATGATGGAAGTTAAAGCGCTTATTGCAGAAGCAACAGAAGGTTTTCAAAGTGAACTTTGCCGTCCGCCATATGGTTCGAAAGCGTATTTTACAAAGGCACATTACGCAATCGTTAAGGATTCAAATTTAAAATGTTGGGACTGGAACATCGATTCAATGGATTGGTCAGGTTCATCTCCTGCTGCTATTTTAGCAAAAGTGAAAAAAGATTTAGAATCCACAAAATACCCTGATGTGACCGTATTATTATTTCACGAGAAAAAAAATACCGTTAAAATTTTACCTGAAGTCATTCAATACTATCGAGAACAAGGCTATGAATTTGTGAGCTATCACCCGGCGGATGAAGTACAATTTAGCAACAAACAAATCTATCAATATTAACTTAATTTTTTTTCTGTCACCCTTATTGTGAAAAAATATATGAAAGTTAATAATGGAGTAAAAATTTGCTATGCATTTTTTTGTCGAATAGTGTATAATTGAGAAAGATAAATGCTTTGGAGGGATGAAAAAATGGCTAGAAACCAATACTATTCACGCTATGGTGGTTCAACTAGACGACGTAGTGCAAAACCACGTTTTTACGTATTATTAACATTAGTTGTTATTTTAGCAGTTGCGGGGAGTTTCATAATTAATGTTACGAGTCAAGTTAAAACTTTAAATATGTCAACAGTAGAGGCAAGTTATTTAGATTTTGAAGATATTAAATCTGTTACGAAATGGCATAATAAAGAAGTTCGATTTGCCTATTTAACATTTGATGATGGACCATCACGTAATACGAGTGAAATTCTTGATATTTTAGATTCATATGGAATAAAAGGAACATTCTTTGTGTTAGGAACAGCAATTTCTAACTACTCAAATGCTGAAGACATGTTACAACGTATGGCGAATGATGGACATTATATCGGGATGCACTCGATGACACATGATTTTGATTATTTGTACAAAGATGAGAATGCAGCTCAAAATTTCGTTGGGGAAATAAAAGAGCAACAAGAATTAATTTCATCAATAACAGGTGGATTTGAAAGTCAATTGTGTCGTGCGCCTTATGGTACGGGTGGAACGTTCACAGAAGAGCATATTGCAGCGTTAATTGAAGCGGGTATTAAGTGCTGGGATTGGGATATTGATTCAATGGACTGGTCATACAATGCGTCTCAAATCATGACCAAAATTGATAGTGATATGACGTTGTGGAATAAGCCAACACATACGGTTATTTTATTCCATGAGAAAGATGTAACGGTAGAAGTGTTACCACAAGTTATCGAATATTATTTAGATTTAGGATATGAATTTTTACCATACAATCCAGATAGCCATGTTATTAAAAATTTAGTTAACAGTGTGGATTTATAAGAAGGGGGTCTAGACAATGCGTCGATTATTACCAACGATCACTTTTGTTGTGGTAACTGCGTTATTATTAGTGTTTGCACTAACTTACGATATTCCAGAAATTAAAGTGTTTAAATTTTTCCAAGATGTCGATCAAAAAATTATCACTTGCGAAGATCAAAATAAAGAGACATTAGAAACAACATTAGAACAATTACAATTCTCTGTAAAAGAATTAATTAATATTGGTCAAACTTATGATGGCCAAACAAATGTAACAACTCAATTTGAAGAGTATGAGACAAATTATGATGCTGTTAAAAAATACACAGAATCAGTATCTGTGTGTATTTCAAAAGTAATCGAGGAAACAAACTTTGACAAAGTTGAGAAAAAGACAAAAAAATTATCGCCTGAACTGTTAGCATTAGCTAATAATATGGTTGAATTACAACAAGAACGTACGACAAAACTAGCTGATTTAAAAACGAAATTAGATGCGTTAGTGAATGCTTTAGAATCTTTTGAAGAGATGTTCTACAATACGAAAACAAGTGATTCGGTTCAATATTTTGAAAGTGTAAATGTTGCGTTCCAAGAGGTTCAAGCTTTACATACAGACTACATGGACACGGTTCAAGCTTACTATCAGGCAAAAGAAATGTATTATGAACAAATTGCAAATAAAACAATTATTGATTATTTATTTAGATAAGGAAAAGTGAGAGTAATCTCACTTTTTTATTATCGAAAAACGATAGATAATGGAAATAAGTAGTTGAACCAATATATTACATTTTATATTTTAAGTGTCGTGGTATACTAAAAGGGATATGAATTAAGAATTTGGTGTAAAGGTGGAGTCTTAGATGAAAATTGGATTTATAGGCATTGGTGTCATGGGATTAAGTATGTCGACACATTTATTAAATGCGGGTCATGAGTTATTTGTTTACAATCGAACAAAAAGTAAGGCAGATCCCGTTGTTGAAAAAGGGGCGACTTGGTGTGAAAGTGTAGCGGAGGTAGCGAAAGTATCGGATGTTATTTTTACAATTATTGGGTTGCCACAAGATGTTGAAGCCGTGTATTTTGGGGACGAAGGGTTACTAGCACATGCTAAGGCTGAAAGTATTTTAATCGATATGACAACGTCTACACCAGATCTGGCAAAGCGTATTTACGAAGCAGGGAGTCAGAAGGGAATTTCTTGTTTAGATGCACCGGTTACAGGGGGCGATGTGGGAGCTAAAAACGGGACCCTAACGATTATGGTTGGAGGCGATGAAGCAACATTTAACCACGTCTTACCACTGCTTGATATCATGGGGAAAACGATTGTCTATATGGGGCAGGCTGGAAATGGGCAACATACTAAAATGGTCAATCAAATTGCAATTGCTGGAGCAGCCTTAGGAATGGTAGAAGCCTTAAGTTATGCAAATGCATTTGACTTAAATCCAAACACAGTACTTCAGGCCATCACGTCTGGTTCGGCCGCGTCGTGGCAATTAAGCAATATGGCCCCTCGAATTGTGGCAAAAGACTTTAATCCTGGTTTTTATATTAAGCATTTTATTAAAGATATGAAAATTGCAGCGCATGAGAGTGCTGAAATGGATGTTTCACTTCCAGGACTTGAACTCGTTCTTGGGTTATATGAAGAATGCCAACAACTAGATTTTGAAAACTTAGGGACACAAGCCTTGTATAAATTGTATGAACAAAAAAATCAAAAATAAAAGAGAGCTCAGCTCTCTTTTTATATTTATGATAAGTAATATTTATTACTTTCAAGGATTGTTGTTTCATTTTGATTTGGCATGCTCGGTGCATAGGGTCCGTAGTAGCCATTTTGAGTCGTTGTTTGTTGATAAGGACCTTGTTGATAGTAATAAGGTTGTTGTTGCTGATAAACCGGATATGGGTAAGGATATGGATACGCTTGTGGTGGGTAATAACCGCCACAACATGGGCGATTTCCCCATCCGCCAAGTAATCCGCCAACCGCAAGTCCTCCAAGGAATGGGAGGAAGAAGAAACGTTCTTGTGGTGTACCAGGGTTTTCAACAAGATATGGAACTTGATTCGTTAATGAATGACGATAAGATGAGGCTTGATCTGCTGGGATGTAATAAGTTGGGTAATTCATGTAAGACACCTCCTTTAGGCATAGCTGTTACTACTCTATGTTATGCGTAAATTAGGTAATTGGTCCCAACCAATTATGGTTTAAGTAATAAAAATGAGTGGATACTTGGGCGTTTTAATGGGTGTGTGTAAGTCATTGAACTGTTAACACCATCGCTTACGTATAATAATAATTGATCTACAAATGGATACGTTCCGTTATAAAATTGTTCGCAGTAGTTAACTGTATTTTTATCATCTGTTTGACGTATTTGATTTGTGCCGAGGCAATGCCCTGAAAGTTGAACATCAATGGCTTCATCTGTCATTAAGGATGCTAGATTTGGCTCATGAAGTAATAAGAAATTAAACGTTGAATCATTGACTTGTGTGATCAGACTTTGATAATTTTGAGTTTGCTGCAATGAATCCAATCCGACAAACGTTAGGACGTCGCTACTACCGTTGTAAACTTGAAGGATTTCATTGCGTAGGACAGTGAAGTTTGACGATGTAAACGTTTGTGTGACGAGTTCTTCATGATATAACACATCGTGATCACCTAAAACAGCTATTTTCATAATTGATGCTTCTATTTCAGATAAAATCGCTTGCGTTTGAGTGCTCAACTCTTTTGCCACGTTGTCACTGCTAAATAAATCACCAGTGAAGACGACGATATCTGGATGTGTTTTATTAATTTTTTTCACGACTTTTTGTAACAGATTTAAATCGGATTCGTTATGAATTAATGTGTCGCTAAACTGGATGATTCGAGCCCCATCAAATGATGAAGGAATTCGCTCATCTTTAATATAGGTTTCAGCTAATTTAATATTGGTTGTAACTAAAAAGTGTGAAGCTAACATAAAACTAACGATTAAGGTTAAAATAATCCCCATGATAATACCTAATTTTTTCATCTTGCCGCCATCCTTTAAATATTAATTACTTTGTCAGTATTATAACATAAATGCTACTGTCTTTTTAAAGGGAGTGGTTAGATTTGTAAAAATAAATGAAATGTTGACGTGAGTTACAAGTCAGAGAATTGAATTTATGGAGTGAGCGGTGCTTAAACGTTTCAGTTTGCCTTAAAATGAGAATAAGGTCACGCCGTAATACAGCATAAAAAGGATTGAAAGTGAACGGATAATTTTGAGGTAGTGCTGGTTAAGGAAGGTGAAGCTTAAGAAAAGAAGAAAACTATAAAGTGTAAGGCAAATGAAATGAAATAACACGAGGTCGGATTTGAAGTGAAAGAGTGTGATAAATAAAGGGGCGCCTTCTTTAAATGGGAAGGTGAGTAATAAGATGAGGTTGAAGATGAGAAAGAGTTGTTTGGGTTGTTTTTTTGTATTTGTCATGAATAAAAACCTACCTTTGTATGAAATTGAGACGGTGTAAGATAATAAATTTGTACATTCATTTTTCAAATGGTAAAATAATACTTAAGTATAATCAAAATGCTGTTGAAATATACCAAAGTAAGGATTGATATAAAAGATGAAACAATTAATTTTAATAGACGGAAACAGTTTGATGTACCGTGCTTATTATGCGACGGCCTATGCAGGTAATTTAATGCAAACAAGTAGCGGGATTTATACAAATGCGTTGTACGGATTTGTGAATATGATGACAAAGGTCATTGAAGATTTTGAGCATTCACATATGTTAGTGGCCTTTGATGCTGGGAAGACGACGTTTCGTCATGAGTCGTTAGAGTCGTACAAAGATGGGCGTAAGCCGATGCCAGATGAAATGCGCAGTCAAATTAATTTAATTAAGAAGTACTTAGATTTAATGCATGTGACGCGTTTAGAAATTCCGAATTATGAAGCGGATGATATTATCGGAACGTTTGCAAGACTTGCATCTGATTCTGATTTTGATCATGTTCATATTATTACAGGTGATAAAGACTTACTGCAAATGGTGAGTGATAAGGTGACGGTTCACATTACACGCAAAGGGGTCACAGAGATTGATCGATTTGATGTGGCAGCCGTTTACGATAAATATGAATTAACCCCAAGCCAGATTGTTGATTTAAAAGGATTAATGGGAGACCCATCGGATAACTTACCTGGCATTCCTGGTGTTGGTGAAAAAACAGCGATTAAGTTATTAAAGGAATACGGAAGTGTTGAAACGTTAGGTGAAAATATTCAAAACTTAAAAGGTAAGATGAAAGAAAAGATTGAAACGCATTTTGATCAAGCCGTTCTGTGTAAAAAAATGGCGACGATTCACACGGATGTGCCACTTGAAATTGGGTTTGATGACGTCGCGTATGAAGAGCCGAATCTTGAGGAGTTATTGCCGTTTTATAAAGAGATGGAATTTAATGCGATGATTAAAAAATTAAACCTAACAAGTTCAAAACCGACTGTTGAAAAAGCGCCGCTAACGTTAATTAAAACAGGAGATGAGCTAGAAGGGTTAACGTTTAATCAGGCAGCGATTCATGTTGAAATGTTTGGTGATAATTATCACCAAGGAAATATTTTAGGAATCGCCATCGTTGACGAGGCACAACATGTGTTTGTTCCATTTGAGTTAGTGAAGTCGAGTTCAAAAATGATTGATTTCTTACAAGATGAAACAATTAAAAAATCGGTGTTTGATTTAAAACGTGCAATGGTTGCTTTAAAGTGGCAAGGCATTGAATTACGTGGGGTTGAGTTTGACTTATTATTAGCCACGTATGTGATTAATCCAACGCATGTTAGCCAAGATTTAAAACAACTAGCATCAGTATATGATTATGATAGCTTGCAGTATGATGAAGAAGTGTATGGAAAAGGAGCGAAGCGTACTGTTCCTGCACAAGAAATCGTGGCGCGTTTTGCGGTAGATAAAGCATTAGCGGTTGCGACATTAAAGGAAAACGTATTGGAACAATTAAAAGAAGCGGATCAATTAACGTTATTTGAAGACATGGAAATGCCGCTTGCTGTGGTGCTTGGTGAAATGGAATTTACGGGCATGAGCTTAGATATCAATCGTTTAAATGAGTTAGGGGCACAGTTGCAAGAACGTATCCAAAAGATTGAAGCACAAATTTACACACTTGCGGACATGACCTTTAATATTAATTCACCCAAACAATTAGGAGAAGTTTTATTTGAAAAATTACAGCTCCCTGTTGTGAAGAAAAATAAAACAGGTTATTCAACGAGTGTTGATGTTTTAGAAAAGTTAATGAAGGAGCATGAGGTTATTCCATTAATTATGGAGTATCGTACATTAACGAAACTTTATTCAACGTATATCGAAGGATTAAAGAAAGCACGTTATGAAGATGGGAAGGTGCATACGATCTTTAATCAAGCGTTAACGCAAACAGGTCGTTTATCATCGATTGAACCAAATCTTCAAAATATTCCTGTTCGTTTAGAAGAAGGACGTTTGATTCGTTCAGCCTTTGTTCCAAGTGAGGAAGGTTGGGTTATTTTAGGGGCCGATTATTCGCAAATTGAATTACGTATTTTGGCTCATATTTCAAAAACAGAATCGTTAATCGAAGCTTTTACAACAGGGCAAGATATTCATACGAAGACGGCCATGGATGTGTTTAAAGTAACTGAGGCTGAGGTGACGTCAGATTTAAGACGCTCGGCAAAAGCGATTAATTTTGGAATTATATATGGAATGAGTGCGTTTGGTTTATCAGAGAACTTAAATATTTCGCAAAAAGAAGCAAAAGGATATATTGAGCATTATTTAACAACGTATTCGGGTATTAAGGAATACATGGATGAGACGGTGAAGTATGCGAAGTTTAATGGGTATGTGTCAACGTTGTTTAACCGTCGTCGCTATATTACTGAATTGACTAGTAAAAACTTTGCGCTTCGTCAATTTGGTGAACGTACGGCAATGAATGCGCCTATTCAAGGTACGGCTGCGGATATTATTAAAAAAGCGATGATTGATGTGGCTCATAAGATGAAAGAGCAAGGGGTGCAATCACGCTTATTATCACAAGTACACGATGAATTGATTTTTGAAGTGCCGCAAAGTGAGTTAGAGTTAATGAAAAAACTTGTGGTTGAAACGATGGAGCAAGTCGTTGAGTTAAGTGTGCCGTTAAAAGTGGATTATTCTTATGGTC
>DNGE01000156.1:13516-18565 GCA_003486705.1 Bacillota bacterium | reverse complement strand
AAAAATCCAAATGATGATAAGAGTAGGACGTGATGAGGTTGGAAAAAGTTTTTAGTCGTGTCATTATTCGAGATGAGTGTCATCACGTATTAGTCATTCAAGATCGAGGTACGAAGTGGAATTTTCCAGGTGGAAAAAAAGAAGCTTTGGAAAGTCCAATGGACTGTGCGATTCGAGAAGTGAAAGAAGAAGTTGATTTACACATTCATCAACTAACTGAATTTTATGAAGGTGATTTTGTTTTTAACGACATAAAATGGAGGGGTCATTTTTACTTTGCTGAGGTCGTGAGTGGCGTCCCCAAAATAAATGAAGTCGATAAAATAAAGGACTTAACCTTTATAAAAGATTTAACAACTGTTGAATTTTCGGAACAATTAGCTGATGTAATCCACCTTATTTTAAATAGTGAATGTTTAAAAACAAAGACAACGTCTTGGGTTTAGGCGTTGATTTAGTGTGTGCTGAATAGGTGTCTTATTGTTAAATACGATGCCCCTCAGAACTATTTTAAAGATTTCAGTATTAAATTATTTATCTCTAGGAGGTTATTACATGGAACAGTATTTAGGACAAACAGTACGCGTGGTTATGGATCGGCCACTGGGCTCAAAGCATCCAAAGCATGACTTTTATTATGTATTAAATTATGGGTATTTACCACAGACAGTCAGTGGTGATGGTGAGGAAATTGATGCGTATGTCATTGGGGTGTTTGAACCGATTCAGGAGTTTGAGGGATATGTGGTAGCAATTATTAAACGTGAAGATGATAATGAAGATAAATTAGTCGTTTGCAAGGAAGTTGGGTTATATTCAGCGGAACAAATACAAGCGCTCGTTGAGTTTCAAGAGCGATTTTTCAAAACGCATGTTGTGATGTTTGAGGAATAATGTGATATGATTAAGTAAAGTGAAATAATGAGGTGTCATAATGGAAACGAAAGAATCAAATAAACAAAATTGTGGTAATTGTTTGCACAATATCTTTAATATTTGTCGTGCTGATTACGGCTATTACTTTAACGGCGAGGCAATTAGTGATGAAGAGGTTGAGTGTGAGGATTTTATTATGAATGAAAATTCATACGGTTCTTTACTAAAGATGAAACGATAAGAGCGTAGCTCTTGTTTTTTTATAAGTAAACGTAATGAATAGGTGAATCATTTGATAAAATGGGAATTTATTAAATGATGGGAGAGGGGAATTAAGTGGCTAAGAAGAGGGGAAAAAGAAAAACAAAACGACGAGGTAAGAAACAAAACAAATTGAAACAATATTTGATGATAGCCATTTTTCTCATCTTACTAGTCGGTGTGCTTGAGCGAAAATATATTGCATTTCAAATGGAACGTTACGATGTTAAAACACTTGATAAAGAGCAGCTCAATTTAGATTTTATTATCGGTACCGTAGATGAGGTAGGGGGCGATAGCATGCAACTAAATTGGCAAGAAGTAACGGCACTTGTGGCAGTCAATAAATACAATCAAATTTCAACGATTTCCAGATGGGATATTCAAAAAGTAGCAAACCGTTTTATAAAAGGGAATAATGTCTTATCTTTCAGTTCAGTCGTAAATGGATACGGCTATACACTTGAACAAAAAAAATTAGCGTATCAATATTTAAGCGAACTCAAGAACTATGGTTATATCCCTCAAAAACTTCAATCCGATAGTAAAGAAATGCAGTTTATTAATGAGATTAAAGAGGTAGCAATTGACCATTATGATGCGTATGGTATTTTACCTTCGATCACGATTGCGCAGGCAATTATTGAAAGTCACTGGGGAAATTCAGAACTTGCATTAATAGCGAATAATTTATTTGGTATTAAGGCATCAGGTAATTGGGATGGCGCATCGGTAGTATATGAAACAAGGGAATATTATGATGAGTTAGTGACTGATGCTTTTCGTCAGTATGACGACGTGCAACAATCCATTGCTGATCATGCCAATTTTTTAATGAGTAACCCACGTTATGCACAATTTTTTGAGCAAGAGACTTATGTTAACCAAGCGCTTGCATTACAAGAAGCGGGATATAGTACGGCAACAGATAAGTTAGGAAATAAGATTTATGCCCAAAAATTAATTCAAATTATTCAGCAATACAATTTACAGTTGATTGATCACGTGGTTAAACATGATTGACGTGGTGTTGAAATTAAAAATCATAATTTGTTGTTTACAACATATAGACAATGTATTATAATGAGAGTTAATTTCATAAGACAGTTCATTTAGACCATCCTGTCTCTAAATAAAACTAGGCAAATCTGATTTCAACGGGCGCCTTGCGCCCTTTTTTTATTGCAAAAGGCAAATAAAAAAGAAGGCTTATTTCAACATGCTTAGTTTTTTAGTGCGTTGAAATAAGCCTTTTTTAAAGGAGTGTATAGAGTATGTTTATTTTAAAAAACGAAGTTGAATTTGATATGGCTCATTACTTAAGTGGGTATGAGGGGAAGTGTCATAATATTCACGGACATCGTTATCGATTAGTAACAAAAGTTAGTGCCCAGACGCTACATACAGAAGGACAACTTCGAGGAATGGTCGATGATTTTTCAAATATTAAAGTGGTTTTAAAAACGATTCATGATTTATTTGATCATAAGCTTGTGCTTGAAGATAATGAAGAAGGTCGACTGGTTGCTAAACAGTTAGAAGGAACAGGTCAAGGGTTTGATATATATTTTGTTCCTTATCGCCCAACAGCAGAAGAAATGTCTCGTGATATTTATCATCGCATGAAGGCGCTTGGAATTGATGTTTATGAAGTTGAGTTGTATGAAACGCCAACAAATAGTTGTATTTATACGGAGGCGAGATAATGTTTAAAGTGATTGAAAAATTTGTTTCAATTGATGGTGAAGGACCGAGTAGTGGGGAGTTAGCCACATTTATTCGCTTTTGTGGATGTAATTTAAGATGTTCTTGGTGTGATACGACGTATTCGTTTGAAGAAGATGAGACAACCGAACTTATGGATGTGGATTCAATTTATGCGTATATCAAGCAAAGTGGCGTAAAAAATGTAACTTTAACGGGAGGAGAACCGTTAATTCAAAAACATATTGAGGTTCTGTTAGATAAGTTATCTCAAGATCATGACCTTGTTACTCGTATTGAAACTAATGGTTCGGTTTCAATTGCTTCATTAAAAAACAAATATAAGAACTCAAATATTCATTTTATATTAGATTATAAATTGCAAGATAGTAAGATGAGTCACAAGATGTGTTTAGATAATTTGAATTGTGTTGAAGCAAGCGATGTTTATAAATTTGTCATTAGTTCAATGGCTGATTTAGAGCAAGCAAAAGAGATTATTTTAAAAAATCAACTTCACACAAAATGTAGCGTTTATTTTAGTCCTGTTACGAATCGCATTAAAGTAGCAGACATCGTTGAATTTATGAAAGAACACAAATTAAATGATGTAAAACTTCAACTACAGTTACATAAATATATTTGGCCTAAAGATATGAGAGGTGTTTAATATGACAAAAACGATTGATACAAAAAAAATTGAATCTTGTTTTCGTGAGATTTTAATTGCCCTTGGTGATAATCCGGATCGCGAAGGTTTAAAAGAAACACCTGCGCGTGTGGCTAAAATGTATGAAGAGCTTTTTTGTGGGATGACGTTATCAAATGATGACATTGCAGCACAATTTGGCACAACATTTGAAGAAGAAGAATACGTTCAAGTGAATCGTAATAATGTGGTTGTAATTCGAGATATCCCAATCTTTAGTCATTGTGAGCACCATTTAGCATTAATGTATAACATGAAGGTGACGGTATTATATCTTCCGAAACAGAAGGTTATTGGATTAAGTAAGGTGGCTCGTATTGCAGACATGGTCGGGCGTCGTTTACAATTACAAGAACGAATCGGTGATGATATTGCACAGATTATTGAAAAAGTAACGGAAAGTGACGCGATTATGGTTTACATTAATGGTGAACATGCTTGTATGACAGCGCGTGGAATTAAAAAGCCTGGAACGGTTACAACGACGGTTACTTATCGTGGTGAAATGATTGAGCAAGATGCATCGTTAAGACAAGAATTTTTATTATTAGCTAAATAGAAAAGGAGGGTTAAAGATGTCTAAAAAAGCGGTAGTAGTATTTAGTGGTGGTCAGGATTCAACGACGTGTTTATTTTGGGCAATGAAGCAATTTGATGAGGTCATCGCTGTAACATTTGATTATAATCAAAGACATCGTTTGGAGCTTGATTGTGCAAAGGAAATTTGTGCGGAGTTTGGAATTGAACATCATGTATTGGATATGTCGTTGTTGAATCAACTTGCGCCAAACGCTTTAACACGTGATGATATTGAAATAAGTGCTGGTGTTGATGGTGGGTTACCGTCGACGTTTGTAGAAGGGCGCAACATGTTATTTTTAACATTCGCAGGTGTTCTTGCTAAAGTAAAAGGGGCCAAACATATTATTACAGGTGTGTGTGAAACTGATTTTAGTGGATATCCAGATTGTCGCGATGTGTTTATTAAGTCATTAAATGTGACGTTAAACTTAAGTATGGATTATGAGTTTGTTGTACATACACCACTAATGTGGTTAGATAAAGCACAAACGTGGCAATTAGCTGATGAATTAGGAAAGTTTGACTATGTTCGTGAAAAAACGTTAACGTGTTATAACGGAATCATCGGTGATGGGTGTGGTGAATGTCCAGCCTGTGAACTAAGACGTAATGGATTAGAAAAATATTTAGAAACAAAATAGTCAACTAAAGGAGCGGTAAATCATGAATGCAGGAAGAACACAAGGTGAGTTACAAGATATTACATTACTAGGAAATCAAGGAACGAGCTATATTTATACATATGATCCAAGTATTTTAGAATCATTTGATAATAAACATCCAAATAACGATTATTTCGTTAAATTTAATTGTCCAGAATTCACAAGCTTATGCCCAATTACAGGACAACCTGATTTTGCAACGATCTATATTAGCTATATCCCTGGTGAGAAGATGGTGGAAAGTAAATCATTAAA
>DNGE01000156.1:0-13236 GCA_003486705.1 Bacillota bacterium | reverse complement strand
TACATTGAAGTTTGGGGTAAATTTACACCACGCGGTGGAATTAGTATTGACCCATATTGCAACTATGGACGAGTAGGAACAAAATATGAAGAAATCGCGAACTTCCGCTTAATGAATCATGACTTATATCCTGAAAAAGTAGATAATCGATAAGTAGCGCTATAAAATAGGCTGAGGCACTAACGTTGGTTCTTTCTCAAGTTTGGGTATTTACAAAAAAATGAAGATAAAATCATGGGTTTTATCTTCATTTTGCACTATAAACCTCGTAGGAAATACACCAGTATTGGTGTGTAGATTCTACGAGGTTTTTTTGTTTTTTTGTTTATTATGATGCGATTTTGTATTTAGTCGTTTTAAAAAAGATTGATGTAAAATACAAGTCATTTAACGAAGGGGAGGTTTACATGACTGCCACGTTTGATTAAAGTCATAATGTCGTCATAAACTTAATATTTTAGCTAGATTGGGTAACCTATAACTAGGTGATAAAGATGAAAAAAATTATGTTACTCTTCTTGTTATGGATACCTAGTTTTTATACGCAGGCACAAGATATAGGTGTGTATATTAAAGCAGATGGGATTTATCAAACCGATTTTGCTACTGAGAAAAAGTTAAATGGTGGTTTAATTTTTAAAAGTCCTATTGTTAATCAGCAAGGGAATTATGTTGCTTACACCGACACAGAAAATAAATTATATGTGCAAGAACTTAATCAAGAAAAGTACAGTCAGGTCGTGCCAGTTGATAAAGAGGTAACCGACTATGTGTGGTCTGATGGGCAGTTGATTTTTGCTAAAAGTGAGGGTGGGTTATTTATGTATAATCCTTATGATGGCTCTGTGACACAACTCATAAATACAGACGCTAAATATGCGCACTTTGTGGTTTATGATGGGATGCTTTATGGAACTAAGTATGTAAAGTTAAAACTTAATCATGAGGAAATTAACCAGATGGTAGGGATCGTTGAGGTAAACTTAAGTACCTTAGTAGATAGAGTACTTCTGCCTTATGTGGGCAATGATGAGACGAAAACGGACATTGAAGCTTTAGGTTTTGTGCCCCAAGTAGCAAAATTAAGTGATGATGGCGATGTCTTATATATTTGGTGTAAAGTCAATTCAGGTTCGTTAAATGCTGACCGTGTTGGACTGGGTTATTACGATTTAAAAAAGAATGAGTTCGTTGAAGTAAAATCGGTTGGGATGCTTGGTTATTCCGATCAATTAGATGTGAACCCGAGAAATGCTTGGGAAGTTGTCCTTATTAATGGGGAAGGCCGAATCATGAATGAGAATAAACAATTAGACTTATTAAGATTGCCAAACAATGAATTAATAGGGTTAGGACAATCGGATATGATTTATATGACACCGTCTTTCTCATGCAATGGAAATAAAGTTATCTTTTCAGCGGGTGCTGAACAAAAAGGAACTTATAAACCTTTTACCACGGGACAAAATCATATTTATGAATTAAATCTTGAGAGTAAAGAAAGTCGCCAATTAACATTTGAGCACGACGTCTTTGATTTCTATCCAACCTATTTAAGTAATGATTCTTTTGTATTTATTCGTCGTTATTCAAATAAAACGCTAGATTTAATCAAACGGGATAAATTAGGCAAAGAAACGATTGTTGCTTCAAATCTATTAAGTGATGGAGATAATGGCTATTATGGCCATTTAGAGATACCACAAGTGTTAGTTATTCACTGTGGCGGTGAGGTGTAAAGTTATCCAACTTAACATGAATTTAATATAGTTAACAAAACATTAACAGTTATTAACAAAATCTTAACAGACGCGCCACACTATTTTAGCTATAATAAAATAGGTCACCAATGAACTATAAGCGTTGTATATGCCTTCCTAACTATTGGTGACAAAATTCTTCTAGTATAAGGTGCATCGGTTTATAAACAGCATGGTGTATGATACTTAGTAGGGGCCACTCTCATGTTTATGGAATGAAAAACAGTTAATGTTGGATTAAGTATTTGATGAGTTATAAAAACTAAAGGGGAATATACCATCTAACTTTATTTAGGAATGAAATAAATGATAGGTATGTATACAGGGGTCGTGTACACACGTTATTGTTAAATATAAAAAGCAAAGCTGAAAAACACAGCTTTGCTTTTTTTGGTGATTGCAATGGTGTTGAGTAAGCATTCTAATCCCAAGTGTTGTCATCGCGCATGATCATGAGGTTATGATAGGACTTGTCTCGAGATTGTTGATGATACAGAGAACAAGTGTTGATAGAAACCTAATACTTAAAAATGGTATTTATGATTTCTGGCTGACACTACTGTTGCTTTTAAAAGATATCTCACGCGTGTTGTTCCTATGTGAATGTTTTTGATTCGACAAAAGATTGTCATAATTTTTTGAATAGTGTCACGAAATGGTCTAAACAAGTGGAAGTCGAATATAGTTTAGAGAAGGAATTTGTAGAGGAGGAACTGTCGTGGAACCTATTGTTTCAATTGATCAAGGATGTGTTAGTTTTGGAAAGAAAAAGGTTTTGGATCATGTTAATTTAAGAATTAATGCAGGTGAGATTTATGGACTTATAGGACCTTCAGGTGCAGGGAAGACAACGATGGTCAAACTGCTTGTCGGAATGGAAAAAGTAGATACAGGCACTGTAACGGTATTAAATCAACTCATGCCAAATACTAAAATATTACAAAACATTGGATACATGGCCCAAGCAGATGCTTTATATGAAGAACTAACAGGGGAGGAAAATTTAAAGTTTTTTGCATCGCTATTTAAGCTTAATAAAAAACAACAGCTAAAACGAATAACGTATGTGGCTGAGGTCGTTAATTTAACTGCCGATTTGAAAAAGAAAGTTTGTTATTATTCGGGTGGCATGAAACGTCGTCTCTCTTTAGCGGTTGCATTAATTCAAAATCCAAACGTCTTAATTTTAGATGAACCAACCGTTGGGATGGATCCTGCCCTTCGAGTTTCGATTTGGAAGGAATTAAATCGATTAAAAATAGAAGAAAATAAAACAATTATTGTAACAACTCATGTTATGGACGAAGCAATAAAATGTGATTGTCTATCGTTGATAAGAGATGGACATGTATTAATTAGTGGCGCGCCAAAAGAATTGATGCATCAATATCAGGTTGAGAATTTAGAAGATGTGTTCTTATTATCTGGAGGTGGACAACATGAGAATTAAGGCATTAATTAAACGTATTATTTTACAATTATGGCGCGATAAACGGACGCTTGCATTATTATTTGTCGCACCTTTATTAATGTTATCTCTATTATATGTCTTTTTTAATGGTGAGACCGTTCATCCTAAAATGGGTGTCTATCAACTAGAGGATTCGGTTATTGCGTTACTTGAGGAATCAGATTTTGATGTATTGGAATTATCTCACCTAGATGCTCAAATTTTAACAGATAAAAACTTAGACGCCACGCTTCAAAAAGATGGGGATCAGTATGTGTTAACGCTTGAAAATAGTGATCCAACGGTTTCACAAACAGTTGAGTTAAAGGTTAAGCAGTTATTACAACAAGCCAGTTTGAAAAATGCGACAGCCGTACCCATTATTAATATCGAAACAAATTACATTTATGGCAGTGCAGATACTGTATTATTTGATGTGCTCAATCCAATTTTAGTTGGGGTATTTGTTTTCTTTTTTGTGTTTTTAATTTCGGGTATTGGCTTATTACGTGAACGAACAACTGGCACATTAGAACGTTTGATGAGTACACCTGTTTCAAAATATGAGGTTGTTTTAGGTTATTTATTAGGCTATGGTATTTTTGCAGTTATTCAGACATTTATTATTGTCTTTTTTACGATTTATGTATTAAATATGGTCTTGGTTGGGTCGATTTGGAATGTATTATTAATTAATTTATGTACGGCATTTACGGCGTTATCACTTGGAATTTTACTTTCAACATTTGCGAATACGGAATTTCAAATGATTCAATTTATTCCGATTGTTGTTGTACCTCAAGTTTTCTTTTCGGGCATATTTTCGCTTGAAGGATTGCCAGAGTGGGTAGGACATGTCGCTAAAGTCATGCCAATTTATTATGTAGCGGATGCCTTAAAAGGTGTGATGTATAAGGGATATGGATTTGCTGATATTAAGCTACATTTAGGTGTTCTACTTTGTTTTATTGTGGTGTTTGTGATTCTTAATATTGTAGCGTTACGTAAGTATCGTAAATAATAAAAGAATAACAGATTCTATTTAGCGGCTTAAAAGACATAGTTGCATAAGAAATAATCTAATCATAGGCTAAAGTTCTAAGTCATTTATTTGATTTAGGGCTTTTTATCTTTATAGAATAAATGTCATCATTAAAGTTGGGTAAACAGTGAGCGCTTATCGTAACGTTTCAACTAAAGCAGTTGTATAATCACTTAGATGATTTAACAAACTATGCTAGACGGTAAGAAAAAAGGAGACGTTAATCATGTTTACAAAAGAACAAATTGAGCTAGCACATCGTAAAGTTAAAAGTGGTGCTGATTTTTCGAAGTATGTGAAAGAAATTAAAGAGATGGGTGTAAAAAGTCATGAGGTTGTACTTTTAGATGGGACTTGGATTTTTAAAGGTGCGAATGAAACAGCTGTTAAATTTCAAAAAGGGTTAACCAATGTACACATTGCAACACAGTCTGATCCAAAACAATTTAAACAGATTCTAACTAATCATCAAAATGGAGAAACGGATTATCCGACATTTTGTATGCAAGCTGGTGAATCAGGCGTAGAAAGATGGTTCTCAGACTTTGAACAGATGACAGTAACGTATTTAGATTCAAATGGCGATATTGTTGCTGTTGAGCCAATCCCAAGCATAGAATAGAAAGTGTTAAGGTAAAAATTATTTTACAGTTTCACGCATTCATCTAAAAATTAATTGTAATGAATAGATTGCAATTACAATTACAATGCCTCACAAAGCATTCATTAAAAGAATATGCTAATTAATTATTTATTATCATAATTAAATGAGCAACTGATGCAGCTAGAACCGATCTAGTTGTGATAAGTTGCTTTTTTACTTTAACGATACAAAGAAGTCAAAAAAACCATATTTATCTAACTTAATGCAAGATATAAATTACAAAAAGGGAAATTTATGATATATAATCGTTATAATGGAGCGTGTGAGTTGTTGAAAAATTTAAAGTGGCTAGAACAAAAAAAGATTTAACTCAAGAACAATTAGCAAAGTTATGCGGCGTGACACGTCAAACCATTGGTTTAATTGAAGCGGGAAAATATAATCCATCGCTACGTTTATGTATCCAAATATGTAAGGTGCTGGATAAAACATTAAACGACTTATTTTGGCAGTCGTAAAAGGGAGAGATTGTGATGAAAGGAAATACTCAAGTTATAAATGAAACAATATTTCAAAAAAATGCTAGATATATTTTTACAATTTTATTAATAGCCCAATGTATTGATTTTGCAATGCGTGTATCTAAGGGAGCTGATCAAGGTATTTCTATTATGGTACTCGGGACGTTAGCAATCAGTTTAATGGTGACACTTTTCAGTCTCTTTAAAGCAATACCAAGTTGTTTAGATTTAGTAGAGGGGTTAAAACTTAAAGATGAACGTGTTGTTTATGACGTTGACCGCAGTGCAATGTTTGGAATCACTACAAACTTTGTTTTCTTATTTGGATTAGTTGTGGTCATCAGTATAGCTAATACAGTGGAGCTAGTCGCTGTAGAACTTGGAATGCTCATCGTGATTGCAACAGTCTTTGCTGTGAAATCATTTAAAGGAGGAGCTATTACTTCGACTTATAAAGGATTAGAAAAATCGTATGATGAAGATAAAGAAAAAGAGCAGTCACTCAAAAACCGCATGATCTTAACGGGAATAGGAATGCTAATCTTTTGGATTGGGGTCGATATTGTTTATTTTGATACGATTATAGCCTCTTTAAATGTCAATCCAGTCTTCGGATTTTTAACCATCCTCATCATCGAGATGGTCACAAGTTTAAGCTTAATTTATGTGGAGTTGAAATTCACACACGGTCGCAACCCAAAGTATTTAGATAAGATTAAAGATTAGATGATAAAAGGATTTAGGCAAAATGCTTAAATCCTTTTACTATCTTGCGTATTAAATGAATGGTGAATCATCTAAAATTATGCCATACTAACGGTAGTTTATTTCTAAAGGAGGGGCTTAGCATGTATACAGGAAAAGTTGTCGTTGTAACTGGCGCTGCACGCGGCATTGGAAAGGCACTTGCGCTCGCATATGCTAATCGAGAGGCTAGTGTTATTGGAATAGATATTTTAGATTTTGACTATGAGCATGAAAAAGTAGAAGCTCTTAAAGTAGATTTAGGTCAACCGTCTAAAATCGATGCGGCATTTACAAAAATTATAAAAAAATATAAAACGATTCATGTTTTAATTAATAACGCGGCCATTTCTACATTTCATAAAGATGTGTTTGAGTTAACCGTAGAAGAATTTAACACGATACTAGGTGTTAATTTAAGCGGGGCATTCGCTTGCAGCAAAGCATTTATTCATGCGAATGCAGGCCAGTCTTATGGTCGTATTATTAACATTGCTTCAACACGATGGTATCAAAATGAAGCGGGATGGGAAGCTTATGGTGCTTCAAAGGGAGGACTTGTGTCGCTGACACATACTATGGCAGTGTCACTCAGTGACACCCCTATCACAGTAAATGCCATTAGTCCAGGTTGGATACAAGTAGAGGAATATGATGCATTATCGGAAACTGATCATCATCAACATCCATCAGGTCGAGTTGGGAAAGCTGAAGATATTTTAAAAGCAGCATTCTTCTTATCAGATGAACAAAATGACTTTGTGAATGGCCATAATCTGTTGGTTGATGGTGGGATGACGAAAAAGATGATTTATGAATAATTGGAATTTTAATACAGTATAAGGAAGTATTGGAATATAAAGTTAAAATAATAAAAAATATATGAAAACATCTTCTGGATAATATAGACAACGTTGTTAAGATATGATAAAACCGATAAGGTTGTCTATTTATGTAGTTATTTAAGATATTTTTATTGTGCCAGTTTAATATGATTTACTGACTAAAAATTATAAAATTTTAGTATAAGTCATATGAAAATCCCCGATAATTAAAAGGAAAGTAAGTTTAAAATATAAGTTATTTAGATTTATTTAGTTTATGTGGTGGAGCATAAAAACTTATCTTTAAATAACATGACAATACCCTAGACACACAACTTAGTTATGCAGGAGGTTTTACCATGAAAAAATTAATGTCAGTCTTTATGCTTTTTGTCTTTGCCATGACATCATTAGTTGCTTGTTCATCGAAAGATAACGCCGAGGGAGAAGCGAGTGGAAGTAAAATTAGAGTAGGAATGGTGACGGATTCAGGTTCAATTGATGATAAATCATTTAATCAAGGAACTTGGACTGGGATTAATCAATATGCAGAGGAATTTCCTGCTGATGTTAAGTACGTTCAGCCAAGTGGTGAAACAACTGAAGATTATTTATCTTCAATTGATAATTTAGTGACAGCTGGATATGAAATGATTATTTTACCTGGATATAAATTTGAAGAAGCTTTAACAACTGCTCAAACTGCAAATCCAGAAGTAAAATTTGTGATTTTAGATGGTGAACCTGCTGAAGTAAATGAAAATTCACTTTCAATTTTCTTTACAGAGCATGAAGCAGGATTCTTAGCTGGTGTTGCAGCAGCGTTACAAACTAAAACAGGTAAATTAGGATTTGTTGGTGGAATGCCAATTCCTCCGGTTGAACGTTTTGGATACGGATTCTTAGCTGGTGTTGCTTACGCGAATAAAACGTATGGTACAACGGCAGAAGTTATTGACTATCAATATCAAGGAACGTTTAATGATGTAGCAGCTGGTAAAACAATTGCTGGTGGAATGTATGATAAAGGAATCGATATTATTTTCCATGCGGCAGCTTCAGTTGGTGTAGGTGTTATTAATGAAGCTAAAACACGTGCTGAAAATGATGAAGAAGTTTATGTCATTGGTGTTGATGTTGATCAATATGAAGAAGGTATGACAACAAAAGGAAATTCGGTTATTTTAACATCTGCTGTTAAAAAAATCGATGTAGCAGCTTATGAAAATATTAAACTGTTTTCTGAAGGGAACTTCCCTGGTGGAGAAACACTTATTATGGATGCTAAACAAGGCGGTGTAGGGTTACCTGAAGAAAATCCAAACTTAACAGATGATACAGTTGCTAAAACAGATGAAGTTTTAGAAGCTATTAAGTCAGAAAATATCGTGGTACCTTCAACGAAAGAAGCTTTAAATGAATACCTAAATACGATGGAATATAATTCATCAGCAATTAACTATTAATCATTAATTATTTATATGACAAAAAAGTAGATACTTCTGATGAGGTATCTACTTTTTATTTTATAAACAATAATAATAAGACAATATTAAACAAATATAGCAGTCGTTTTACAGTATGATGAGGAATATAATATTAGTAATTGTGAGAGGCTGGAGTGATAAAGCTTGAAGGGGAATAGGGGAATAGTAAGAACGCTTGGTGTATTATGTTCTTTGTTTATGTTAATAGGTTGTGTTGGTAATTCAACGGATGAATTAGATGACAAACAGAAGGATAAGGAAATTGTGATAACGGGGAAAATTATGGATGCCTCTATGAATACATTGACAATAGAAGATGTTAACGGTGTTAAGCATGATTTTAATAAAGAAAATGCTGATACAAGTGAGGCACAAGGCTTATTTATTGGAGCGATGGTCAGCGTGAGTTATGATTCCAGTTCTGTAGAAGAAAATAAGCCAATTCATTTGAAAAAAGTAACCTATTTAGAAAATTATCAAGTCATTGAGGGGGGCGTGGTTGAATATTATGATGAGCACTTAACATTAATGTTAAAAGATAATCAGACATTAGAATTCCAAACAGCAGCTCTTGACCTTGAGTTAAATATAGGGGATCAGATTTCGGTATTGATGTCTGGAAATTTAGAAACTGAAACGGATTTGTTTATTCATCAGGTGACAATATTAAAGCATCGTGAAACTGAATTTGTAGATTCATTTGCTCCTTATGAACAACAAGCAAGTGCTTATTTAAAATCCATGAGTTTAGAAGAAAAAGTAGGGCAAGTTTTCTTAGTTCGATGTCCCGAGCCTGAGTACATCGATCAATACTTAAGTTTAAACCCAGCAGGTTTATTATTGTTTGGGCGTGATTTTAAGGATAAAGATATGCAAACGGTGATTGATGAGATTCAAAGTTATCAAGATAAAAGTGAGACGCCGCTACTTATTGCTGTTGATGAAGAAGGGGGAAGTGTTGTTCGCGTTAGTTCCAATCCACAACTAGCAAAAGCTCCGTTTAAATCGCCTTCACAGTTATATGCAGAAGGTGGATTTGAGCTAATTTATGAAGATGCCAAGGAAAAAAGTAATGTGTTAAATGCATTAGGGATTAATGTGAACTTAGCGCCCGTTGCCGATATTGCGACAAATTCAAATGCGTTTATATATAATCGCACCATTGATTTAGGTCCGACCGAAACAGCTACGTATGTTGAATATGTTGTTAAAGGGATGAAAGAAAGTGGCCTATCTGGGACATTGAAACACTTTCCAGGCTATGGAAATAATGTTGATACACATACGGGAATCGCTGTGGATAACAGGGATTATGAAACCTTCGTAAACGAAGATTTTTTGCCATTTAAAAGTGGCGTTGCCGCTGGGGTTGAAAGTATATTAGTGTCTCATAATATCGTTAATAGTATGGATTCTGAGTTGCCAGCATCTTTATCATCTAAAGTTCATCAAATCATAAGAGACGAATTGGAATTTACGGGGGTCATTATGACTGATGATTTAACGATGGGCGCTATTACTTCATTAGAAACAGATGTTCCCATTGTTGTACTTGGTTTACAAGCCGGTAATGATTTAATGATTGTATCTGATTTTGTATGGCGTCATGCTGAATTATTAGATGCCTTTAACACAGGGACTGTCTCTGAAGAGCAATTAGATACGGCTGTTTTAAATGTGTTGAAGTGGAAATTTTATATGGGATTATTGCCGATTGAAAAGTAAAAGGAGCCTTTAACAAGACTCCGTACAAATGGGGTTAATTAATTCATAATCATCAGTCATATGTTCATATCCCCAATCACACATTGCACTTAACACAGGATATAGTGTGAGGCCTTTTTCCGTTATTGTGTATTCTACTTTTGGTGGAATGGTAGAATAACTTTTTCGACTAATGAGATTTGCATCTTCTAACTCACGCAATTGATTTGTTAATGTTTTATGTGAAATAGACGGAATCATTGCTTTGAGCTCACCAAAGCGTTTGACACCCTCTTCAATCAGAATATATAAGATAATCGGTTTGTATTTACCACCAATAACATTTAAGGTGATCTCAATTTCGCAGGTCACTTTTTTTTTCATTTTAAATGACTCCTCCTTAGGGGTAATAAATTAAATTTGAGAAGATAGACATGTTAGGGGATGTGATAGTTGCCTAATAAAGTTGTGTGAAGCGACGATTAAAAATGCAAGGAACATGTCGCAATAGTTACCTTTGTTTCACTAAGGGAAATACAAGTGCGTACTTTTCATTTTAACTGACGACGGTATAATAGTTTTATGTTTATTATAACAGATGGAGGGACACACATGAAAAAATTAGTCGTTATTACAGGTGCAAGTTCTGGTATTGGTGCTCAAATTGCTAAAGATTTATCTCAAGCAGGTCATCCTTTATTATTATTAGCAAGACGTGTTGAATTAATGGAGGGCTTAAACTTACCAAATACAATGTGTCGTAGTGTTGATGTAACAAAATTAGATCAGGTGAAGGCTGCTATTGAAGAAGCAGAAAACTTATATGGTAAAGTTGATTGTTTAATAAATAATGCCGGTGTTATGTTACTTGGCCATCCTGAAGAACAAGATTATGAAGAATGGTCAACCATGGTCGATGTCAATGTTAAAGGAATTTTAACAGGAACGAATGTTGTGTTAAAAGATATGGTCACTCGTAATGAGGGAACAATTATTAATATCTCTTCTATTGCGGGGCGAAAAACATTTGGAAATCATGCGGTGTATTGCGGAACAAAATTTGCTGTTCATGCTATTACAGAAAATATGCGTGAAGAAGTGGCAGCAAGTCAAGTACGTGTCACACTTGTTGCCCCAGGTGTCGTTGAAACACCATTACTTAGTCACACAACGAATTCAACAATTAAAGAAGATTATACTGGGTGGAAAAAATCGATTGAAGGTGGATTAGACCCAGTTGAAATCTCTAAATGCGTTCAGTTTATTTATAATGCGCCACAAGATGTTTGCGTTCGTGAGATTGTCATTGCTAAAACAAAACAAGAAGGTTAAATCACAAGTTGTTAAATAACGGTACGGAACTTGTTAAATCGTTTTATTGGATAATATGCAAATTTGTTTTAACACTCATACGATAGTGACCAGCACTCTTTTGAAAATGCGTATGAAGCTAATCAATTAAAATCACGTGTTAACCGACTACAAAATGAGTAGTCGGTTTTTAGTGTATAATAGAATGGAAATCATGCTAAATCCTTTCAAAAAATAAGAGAGAACTTCTATTTTATCTCGAATTTGTGTTTAATGAAAGAAAGACGGATAACAATAATAGTACAACTGATATAGGAAGTGAAAATAGTGACGAATACGATTGAGGCATTACAACATATATTTAATGAACATGCTAATGATGAAAAATCCATTTCAATGCGTGCTTATTTAAAAGATCAATTTAAATTTAAAGGGATTATGAAGCCAACTCGTGCGGCAGCGCAAAAAGAGTGGGTTAAAAACTTAGTTGCAACAAAAGAAATTAATTGGGATCTTGTGAGTGATTTATGGCAAATCGAAGAACGAGAATTTCAGTATGTGGCATTGGATTATTTAGTGAAATTAAAAAAACAGTTAACAGCTAAAGACATGAATCAAATGGAACACTTAATTGTGACAAAGTCATGGTGGGACACCGTTGATCTTATTGCTTCACATTTAGTTGGTCAAGTAGCATTAAGCCATCCTGAAGTGATTGAAACACATCTTAAAAAATGGTCAGTCAGTGATAATATTTGGTTAAGTCGAACTGCTATTTTGTATCAGTTAAAATACAAAGATAAAACAAATACGGATTTATTAACTGAGTTTATCTTGCAAAACAAGGATACAAAAGAGTTCTTCTTAAATAAAGCGATTGGATGGGCGCTTCGAGAATATTCTAAAACAAACAAAGAATGGGTGAGGGAATTTATTGAGCAGCATGAGCTTCATTCTCTAAGTGTTAGAGAAGGGAGTAAATACTTAGTGTAAACAACATTTTGTTTGGTAGTGTTTTTTGTAAGGAATGGTCTAGTTGTGCTAAGCACATTGAAAAATTATAAAATACAGTGTATGATAAAATTAATAGTTTGAATTTCAAATTAAGCGGAGGGAAATAAGATGGAAGAAACCAAAAATCTATTGGCTAATATTTTAGAATACAATAAAAACTTTGTAAGCAATAAAGATTATGAGGCGTATGAGACAACTAGCCTTCCAGATAAAAAAGTTGTGGTGCTTTCTTGTATGGATACACGTTTAACGGAGTTATTGCCAAAAGCTTTAAATCTTAAAAATGGTGATGCTAAGATTATTAAGAATGCAGGCGCAACGGTTATGCATCCGTTTGGTAGTATTATCCGTAGTATTATTGTGGCGATTTATGAGTTTGATGCGAAAGATATTTTAGTGATTGGACATTTAGGGTGTGGCATGAGTCAAATTAATCCGGATCAATTATTAGTAAAGATGAAAAATCGTGGGATTGAAGTTAGTACATTGAGTACGCTTGATCATGCCGGTATTGATTTGTTGAAATGGTTGGAAGGGTTCGAAAGTGTGGAAGCTTCGATTGTTGAAAGTGTGAACATGATTAGAAATCACCCTCTGATTCCAAGTGATGTGTATATTCATGGATTAATTATGGATCCCAAAACGGGAGAAGTAGATGTGATTGTAGACGGATATCGTGCTTAAATGTATTGTAGTGATTTTGACATATGATGCGGGATTTGGTATTGTAGATTCATAAAAGCGAAAGTAGGGATGCTCATGAAACACGAGTGGC
>DNGE01000106.1:60995-63693 GCA_003486705.1 Bacillota bacterium | reverse complement strand
CTAACAATCCATCATAATTTGATTGAATGAATGAGTTTCTAAAGGATTTTGCCAAAGGATGTCGAAGTGTGTTAATTTATTTTCCAATATATGTAACGGGTTTCTAACAGGGTGTTATATGGTAAAAATTTAAAAGCGCTATTTAAGAAACGCGTTACATACGATAAAAGTGTTTATTATCAACGGTTTAGTGCTATAATAACAGTATGAAATACGAAAACATCATGTAGTGTTACATACTGTTACATAAAAACGAAGGGAGTCATAACTTATGGCAAACGTATTCGCAAATAGTAAACAATTTAAAGATGCATTTCAAACTCGTGTAGAGCAAATGTATGGGGTTAAATTTGAAGATAGTACACCACATCAAAGATATTTCACGTTAGGAACTTTAGTTCGTGAACATATCGCATCAAACTGGATTGAAACAAATGAAGCAATCGTAAACGGAAAACATAAACAAGTATTTTATTTCTCAATGGAATTCTTAATGGGACGTTTATTAACAAATAATATGATGAATTTAGGTATTCGTTCAGTCGTTGACGCAGGTCTTAGTGACTTAGGAATTGACGTAAACGAATTAGAATTAGTAGAAGCAGATGCAGGACTTGGAAATGGTGGTTTAGGACGTTTAGCAGCATGCTTTATGGACTCAATTGCATCACTTGCAATTCCCGGTCACGGAAACGGATTACGTTACCGTTACGGATTCTTTGAACAAAAAGTAATCGATGGATACCAGGTTGAAATTCCTGATAAATGGTTACAACGTGGATTTGTATGGGAAGTTCGTAAGTCAAATGAATCAGTAGAAGTTCCGTTTTACGGACATGTTGAATTAGTAAAAGTTGATGGACGTGAAGTATACAAACATGTTCCGGGTGAATATGTTCGTGCTGTTCCTTATGACGTTCCAGTTGTTGGAGATATTTCAAATGGAAATAAGACAGTTAATACGTTACGTTTGTGGTCTTCAGAGCCAACTGAAAATGAATATCCATCTAAAATTTCAGCGGTTGAATATGAAAAAGGAGTTCGTAATATTTCAGAATTCTTATATCCAGATGATTCAACTGAAGAAGGTAAAATCTTGCGTTTAAAACAACAATATTTCTTCGTAGCAGCTGGGGTTCGCTGGTCAATTCGTCAACATAAAGAAACTTACGGAACATTAGATAACTACCATGAAAAAAATGTCTTACACATTAATGATACTCACCCAGCGTTAATTGTTCCTGAATTAATGCGAATCTTAATTGACGAAGAAGGATATGATTGGGAACAAGCATGGTCGATTACAACACAAGCAACAGCTTATACAAATCACACAATTTTAGCTGAAGCATTAGAAAAATGGCCAGTTCGCTTATTCCAACCATTATTACCTCGTATTTATATGATTACAGAAGAAATTAACCGTCGCTACTGCTTAGAATTATTAGAAAAATATACAGATCAACCTCAAAAAGTAGCTGAATTAGCAATTATCGGACATAACCAAGTTCGTATGGCTCACTTAGCAATTGTTGGTTCATTCTCAGTAAACGGGGTTGCTCAATTACATACAGATATCTTAACTCAAATTGAGATGAAAGATTTCAATGAATTATACCCAACAAAATTCAATAACAAAACAAATGGGATTACACACCGTCGTTGGTTATTACACTGTAACCCAGAGTTAGTTAAGCTTTTAGATAAAGAAATTGGAACCGGGTATCATACGAATACATTTGAATTAGCTAAATTAGAAGAAAAAGTTAACGATAAACAGGTGAAAGCTGAAATCGCTGCGATGAAATTAGCACGTAAGCAAGCGTTAATTGATCGTATTAAACGTGAGCAAGGTATTGAGTTAGATCCAAATTCAATTTTTGATATTCAAGTTAAACGTCTACACGCTTACAAACGTCAGTTATTAAATGCGATGCACATTATGTACGTATATAACCGATTAAAAGAAGATGCTGCGTTTAAAGCTAACTTCCACCCACAATCATTTATTTTTGGAGCAAAAGCTGCTTCAGGATATAAATTTGCTAAAAAAGTTATTAAATTGATTAACTCAATTGCCAATAAAGTGAACAATGATCCAGATACAAAAGACTTATTAAAAGTTGTATTCGTTGAAAACTACAACGTAACGTATGCAGAAGTTATTTTCCCAGCTGCAGACTTATCTGAGCAAATTTCAACAGCTTCTAAAGAAGCATCAGGAACTGGAAACATGAAGTTCATGATGAACGGTGGAATGACTATTGGAACAATGGATGGAGCAAACGTTGAAATTCATGAGTTAGTAGGCGATGATAATAGCTTTATCTTTGGATTAACAGCGGATGAAGTAAATAACTACTACCAAAATGGTGGATATAATCCATGGGATATTTACAATACTGACGCTCGTATCAAACGCGTGTTAGATCAATTAGTTAATGGATTCTTAACACCAGATACAGAAGAATTCCGTGATATCTTCAATGCAGTTACTCATCATGGAGATGAATACTTCGTATTAAAAGATTTCGATGCTTATGTTCGCGCGCAAGAACTAGCTAATGAAACATATAAAAACCAAGATAAGTGGTTAGCAATGTCAATTATTAATATTGCACGTTCAGGTAAATTCTCATCAGATCGTACGATTGAAGAATATAGAAATGACATTTGGCACACAGACAAATTAACTTTT
>DNGE01000106.1:39277-60890 GCA_003486705.1 Bacillota bacterium | reverse complement strand
ATTCTCATCAGACCGAACAATCCAAGAATATGCAAATCAAATTTGGCATGTAGAATCATTAAAATTTTAAAAATGATAATTAGATGCTCTTGAAGACTAATAAAAAACATGGGGTTATCATGTTTTAAAAGGTATTTAGTTTATACAAAAATATCTTATACATAGAAAAAATCGCACTTAAGAGTTTGCTGTTAGATGCAATGTCATTTAGTAAAGAAATGATATTGGAAATATCCTTAAAATTGAGATGTACAAAATTTGTACGTCTCTTTTTTGTGCGACACGCAGTTGCATAGTGAATAGATGATAATCTATTCTGCCTTTTATTCATAATTATGTAAGAGAGTATCCACTTTTTTAAGTTTTATTTTGATAGAATCGATTTTTTCTTCGACATAATAAAAACACCTCAGTGAATTGTCATTAATTTCAAACTAATTGATGACTTCATAAAGGTGTTTTTTGTTTTCATTTTTAAGCGGTTGCTCTAGAATTTGCAATGGTTGACTGGGTTTTTTGAAAATTTATTTAGTAGAATTTCGAATCAATGTTGATGTGCGAATGTACGAGATCCTACTTGGAATCCCGGGTGTTAAAATACGATTGATGACTGATTGGATTGCCTCTTGCCCTAGTTGTTCCTTAGGCGTATGAATGGTTGTAAGCGATGGGACGATGTGTTCAGATTCACTAATGTTATCAAATCCGATAACTTGAATTTCATTAGGTATAGAGATATTAAGTTGATTTAAAACATGGATGACTGTAATCGCAATACTGTCATTAGCACATACAAAAGCCTGTGGTAAGTCAGGGAGTTTTTGAATTTGCTCTAGCATCCATCCAACTTGACCATAAGGACAATAATCTGGTTCAGTGATACTATAACTGGCGTTATAAGTTAGTCCGTTATTTGATAGTGTTTCTTTAAGACCAATAAAACGTTCATAAAAACCACGACAATGTGTAAAGTCACCGATAAATCCAAACTTTGTTGTCTGGTTTAATATTAGTCGTTGTACTAATTCATAGATACCATAGAAATTATCCATTAGTATAACATCAAAAGCTCCACTAAATTGATTAATAAAGCGATGACAGTCAATAAAAGTGACAGGTAACTCTGTCTTTAAAATCATTTGAATAATATCATCATTAAAGATTTCGATACCAATAATGCCAGATATTTGATTGGTTGATAAGTATTGATTGAAAGAATCATGACTCATAGTGCTTGAATCTAAAATCATGTATTGGAATAAGGTAACATCTTTACCTTCAGTATATTGTTCCATTCCTTTTACAGTTGCCATAAAAAAACTAAGATTGGCTAGAGGTTTATTAGTCACAATGAGAATGTGAATTTTATTTTTTAAGATATTTACATTAGTTGCAGTCAATGAAATCCCCTTATATCCCATTACAATGGCTTTATTCAAAATAATTTGTCTTGTCTTTTCAGGTACTTTTTGACCATTTAGTGCTTTAGAAACAGTATTTCTAGACATACCTAATTCATTGGCTACATCTTGGATAGTTACTTTTTTCTTCACGTGTAAAAGAAGTCCCCTTTCTTTTGTTTAATCTAGTTTAATTATACACTATTTTTCAGAAATTAAAAGCCTTTACAAGCACTCTATGGTAAAAAATGCACAAAATGCACAAAAATACACAAAATGCACAAGTGGGGTTGAAAATGTAAAAAAACTGGTATATAATGGGCATGTAAAGGGTGCTGAAATCGTTATCATTTAAAAGAGGAGAAGGCAAATTAAAAGATGTGAATCCTATCGTTTAAAAGATAATAGTTAACGCCCTTGAAGAGTCTAATTTTAGGAGAGGGATAATGAGAGGACAAAGTACAATGAAAAAAAATAAGTTTTTACAAAATTATCAACTTTACTTAATGTTATTACCAACAATTATTTTTATTTTTATTTTTTGCTACATTCCAATGTATGGAGTATTAATGGCATTTCAAGATTACACACCATCAGCTGGAATATGGGGAAGTGAGTGGGTTGGATTTGAGCATTTCACCCGTTTTATAACGAATTTTAGATTTGAAGAATTGCTATCAAATACGTTTATTTTAAGTTTTATTGGATTTTTAGTAGGGTTTCCGCTACCAATTTTATTGGCACTAATGATTAATGCTTTGACAAATCGCCGCTTGCAGGGATTTGTTAAGACTGTTCTTTATGCACCTCACTTTATTTCGGTAGTTGTTTTAGTTGGAATGCTATACATCTTTTTCGGGGAGTATGGATTAGTTAATAATATTATTCAGGCATTTGGTGGAGAAAGTATTTCATTTTTCTTAGAAAAAAGTTGGTTTAGACCTTTATTTATCGGGTCAGGTAACTGGCAAGATATGGGGTGGTCAGCTATTATTTATCTCGCTGCTTTAGCAGGAGTTGATCCACAAGTTCACGAAGCAGCTATTGTAGATGGAGCAACAAGATGGCAACGTATTTTGCATGTTGACTTACCTGCTATTTTCCCAACCGTTTCTGTCATGTTAATCTTATCGATTGGAAGTATTATGGGAGTAGGGCATGAAAAAGTATTACTTATGCAATCAGGAGCAAACTTGGGCGTTTCGGAGATTATTTCGACGTATGTTTATAAAGCTGGTTTAATTGATTACAACTATGGGTATGCAGCCGCTATTGGCTTATTCAACTCATTAATTAATGTAGTTTTATTAGTATTTGCAAATAGTATGGCGAAGAAATTCTCAAAAAATAGTTTATGGTAGGGAGTGACTTGAGTGGAATTATCTAAAAGAATAAAAGGTGTAATCCCTTTTAAAAAGAATTTGAAATCAAAAAGTATAATTCGTGCATCTTTTGGAGATAAAGTGTTTAACATTTTTAATATTGTATTGATGTGCTTGCTTGTAGGAATCGTTATTTATCCTATTTATTTCATTATTATTGCATCAGTTAGTTCTCCAGAGGCTGTTAATAATGGTGAAGTATGGTTATTTCCTAATCAGATTGATTTGGGAGGATATCAACGAATTTTAAGTGAAAAATTAATTTGGACGGGTTATAAAAATACGATTATTTATACGTTATTAGGAACGTTTTTAAATATCTGCTTTACGATTCCAGCAGGATATGCTCTATCCCGTAAAGATTTACCGTATCGTAAGGCAATTATGGCGTTTTTAATCGTGACGATGTTCTTTGGTGGTGGATTGGTACCATTTTATACACTCGTTTCAAACTTAGGAATGGTCAATACAATGTGGGCATTAATTATTCCTAAATTGGTATCAGTCTGGAATATTTTTATGACCAAATCCTATTACGAGTCATTATCGGCTGAGGGTATAGAGGAAGCAGCTAAAATGGATGGGGCCAATGATTTCACAACATTCTTTAAAATCATTTTACCAATTTCAAAACCTATCATTTCAGTTATGGTTCTGTTTTATGCTGTTGGGCACTGGAATTCATACTTCGATGCAATGATTTTCATTTCAGATGAAAACTTATACCCACTACAGCTTGTGCTTCGCGATATCTTAATCGTGGCTGATCAAAGTACAGGTGGAATGGCTAATGTTGATTCAATTGTTGAGCGCTTAACACTTGCAAATCAAATTAAATATGGTGCTATTATCGTCTCAAGTTTACCGTTAATCATCTTCTATCCATTTATTCAACGTTTCTTTAAAGAAGGAATTATGGTTGGAAGTTTAAAATAAGAAGGGGGATATTACAAATGAAGAAATTATATTATCTATCGGGAGTTATTGCCAGCCTAGCTTTAGTAGCGGGATGCAACGGTCAAACAACACAAAGTTCAGGGCCATCTTTAGAAGAAGTAGGGTTTAACCCAGGGCAATTACCATTAGTTCAAACACAAGTAGAGTATGAAATCATTTCACCGAAAAATGCAATGGCTAAAAATTATAACGATATGGAATTATTCCAGCAGATGGAGACTGATACGAATATCAAAATTAATTGGGAAAACATGTCGGAAGAGTCATTTGCAACACGCAAAAATTTAATATTATCGGATAAAAAGAATTTGCCAGATGCTATGTATAATGCTTTATTTTCAGATAAAGAGATTATTCAATATTCTTCATCAGGGCTTATTATTGCTCTAGATGAATATTTAGATTACATGCCGAACTTTAAAAGGATTTTAGAGGAACGAGAAGATATTAAAAATATGATTACTGCGCCAGATGGTCATATTTATGCATTACCACGTGTTGAGGAAATGGGACTAGTTGAATATCCTAACTTGTTCTATATCAATAAAAACTGGTTAGATCAGCTAGGGCTTGAGGTGCCAACAACGATTGAAGAGCTTGAATATGTATTGGCTCAATTTAAAGAAAATGATATGAACGGAAATGGAGACACAACAGATGAAATTCCATTATCATTCAAATTCCAGGGGTGGCAAGGGAATCAATCTGATTTATATAGTGCTTTTGGAATGCCAATGAACACAGACCATAAAATCGTGATAGATAATGAAGTGGTTTTTACTGCTATGACGGATGAGTTCAAAGAGGCAACTGCTTTTTATCATGAATGGATTGAAAATGGACTAATTGATAAAGAAATCTTTACACAAGATGATTTTACGTTCTTGTCAAAAGGAAAAGGTAAAGATCAAATCTTAGGTGCATTCTATTGGTGGGAATTAGAAACAGTAGTTAGTAATCCAGAAGACTATGTGATTGTACCACCATTAGTTGGACCAAATGGAGATCAAATGATTGGAGTAGCCAATAACTATGAAATTTCAAAAGGGTTATTTGTTGTCTTTAATAATTGTAAAAATCCAGAAATATTATTATCTTGGATTGATCGCTTTTACGAGCCAGAAATTTCTGCACAAGTTAACTATGGACCAATTGGCATTGTTTATGAAGAAGAACGTGATGCTGAAGGATTACTGGTTCAAAAACCACTTCCCGAAGGAAAAACATCCGATGAAGTTCGATTATCGAATGCACCAATGGGAGTCATTTATTTAAGTGATGATGAGTGGGAAAATGTCGTCAACATGGAACCCCGTGCACAATTACGTTTATCAAATTTAGAAATTTATGCAAAGCCATATGTTCCTGAAGGGGTCGAACAATATCCAAATGTTACATATACTCTTGAAGAAATTAATGATATTAATCGTTACGTATCAGATGTTTATGATTATGTTTGGCAAAAGCAAACGAACTGGTTACTAAATGGTGGTGTTGAAGAGGAATGGGAGGCTTACATTTCAAAATTAAAAGATATGGGGGTCGATAAATTAGTTGAGACTTACCAAACTGCATATGAGCGTTATATCGGGAAATAAATGAAACTATAAAGAGAGGGGAAATAGAATGAAAAAACTGTGTTTAATGATGATGACTGTGTTTAGTATCTTCATGGCAACAGGATGCAGTAATGAAACAGGGGAAGCAGCAATTACTGGGGTTAATAGCATGATTGAAATTAATTTAGGTGAGAGTTTTAATGCGTTAGAAGGGATTAGTGCAGTAAACGAAAAAGGTAAGGATATTACTGAGCAAATTGTGGTCGAATTTGAAGGTGGGGTTGTAGAAAAAAACGGTATTTTAACACCTGAAGAATCTGGTGATTATATGGTTCGCTATTCATTAGAAAATCACCCTGAAGTGATGGAAACTTGTTTTTTAACGGTTAAAAATATCCGTCAAGGGACAGCAAACGTGGTGAAAACATTTAATTTTGATGAAGTAAGCGAAGATGCATTTAATGGTTTAAGAGCAGTTCATGATAATAGTGCTGAAGGGATGTTAACAATTGAACAAGGAAAGTTAAGTTATACGGTATCAAAGTTAGGAAATGAGGTAAGTGATAACCGCTTAGAGTTAGTTGACTTAGTTTTAGAAACGGAAACAACATACCAATATGAGTTAGTGATGAGTGCGAATCAAGAGCTTAATGTTAATATTTTAGTGAAAGATGAAGCGACGGGGAGCGTATTGGCAGAGCAATCAAATGTTAAAGTTGGAATTGAATCTCAGACTGTTAGTCTAACAGTTGAAGATTTAGATACTACTATAGAACAAGGTCAGTTGGTTATTGAATTAGGAGATAATGAGGTTGGAGCAACTATCGGGATTCAATCGATAAATGAAATAAACTTCTTAAATCCAACTCAGTCAAGTTATTCATTTGATCAAGATGGTGAACAAAATGGATGGCTAATTGAGGTGCCAAGTGAGAGTCAAGCCTCTGCAGAAGTTAAAGGAGGAGCTCTTATTTATCATGCTACGCCATTCTCAGAAAATCCTTGGGAAAACAAAATTTGGCGTAATGATTTCACAGTCGAGCAAGGAAAGTCTTATCAGTTAAGATTAGCAGTTGAAGCGGAGAACGATATGACATTCACATTTATTATTAAAAATGGAGATTCAGCCCTTGTTTGGTCACAACATCAATTAAAAGAAAATGATGGGATGAAGGAATTTAGTTACATGTTCTCGGCTGAAGAAAATCAAGAGGTAGAAATTATTTTAGAACTTGGTGGTCAAGATAACAGTGGTGAGGGTGCATTCAAATTCTATTCACTAGACGTAACATCTTACGATGGATATGATACTTCAATGACAAAGTTCTCAGGTATTGCCTCTATCAACTCATTTGAAATGTTACCTGCTATTGCGGATTTATATTTAGACACAGAGAAAAAACAATTAGTTTATGACATTACATCATTTGGAGAATCTGATTGGCATAATAAAGTTTATATTGATCAAGATGTGACATTTAAAGAAGGAGTGCGTTATCAAGTCGATTTGAAAATTAGCTCTAAATCAGAAATGACAGGACTATTTGTAGTTAATCCAATTGGAACTTGGAGTCCAAAAGTAGTCGCTGAGTTGAAGTTGACACCAGAGGAACAAGTGTTGACGTTTGAAACGGATAAAGAGCAGGTCTTTGATCAGGATATGGAAATTTTATTCCAATTTGGTGGTCAAGGAAATAAAGGAGAGAATGAAGTTTATATCTCAGAGATTGTAATTTCGGAAATTAAGTAGAAATTGTTAAGTTAACAGGTGCAGGTGGCACCTGTTAATCTATTTAAGAAAGGGCAGGAAAGTGAATGTTTACATTACAACAGGCAAACGAATATATAAAAAATAATAAATCTGATGTTAACTTAAAATATAGATTGAACTACCATATGATGCCAACAGTAGGATGGATGAATGATCCAAATGGGTTGATTCAATATAAAGGTGATTATCATTTATTTTATCAATACTACCCGTATGATGCTGTCTGGGGTCCGATGCATTGGGGACATGCTATAAGTAAAGACTTATTAAAATGGACAGATCAAGAAGTGGCTTTGGCTCCTGATCAAAGCTATGAGTCAGGTTGCTTTTCAGGTGGGGCAATTGTTAAAGATGATGGATTATATTTAATGTATACTTCGCATATTGAAGCGGCTGATAATGATGGTGTACAAAAACAAACTCAAAGTATTGCTGTTTCACATGATGGAAAAACATTTGCCAAATATGCAAATAATCCCGTCATTAGTGAATCAGAAATTCCAGAGGGTGCGTCTAAAGTTGATTTTCGTGATCCAAATCCCTTCTATCGAGATGGGAACTATTATGTTTTAGTCGGATCTAAGACAGAGCAAGAAATTGGACAATTACTAGTCTATCAATCGAAAGACTTAATAAATTGGGAATATTTAAATACAGTTGGACCACATCCAATGTTTGGGATTATGGGAGAGTGTCCGGATTTATTCCATTTAGATGGAAAAGATGTCATTTTGATGTCATCTATTCAACTAGAATCGGATGATAATAAGTACCGTAATGTGAATTCTTGTATTTATATTGTCGGGGAATTTGACACAAAGACAGGATCATTTGAGATTGAGTTTATCGATGAAATTGATACCGGACATGATTTTTATGCACCTCAAACTCTAGAAGATGAACAAGGTCGTCGTATTATGATTGGTTGGATGGAGATGTGGGGGAAAGATCATTTAACCCATAAGCTGAATCATAAATGGACTGGAGCGATGACGTTACCACGTGTTTTAAAGTTAGAAGGATCTCAATTAATTCAACAACCGATTTTAGAGGCTAGTAAACTAAGAGTAAATGCAAAGGTCTTTAATAATATTGAGTTTAATGGTGAAACTTCTATTGCATTCTTGATGAATAAGTGTAGTGAATTAGTATTGAAAGGCCGAGTTGAAAAAGAAGTGGTACTTATGTTTTCTCAAGCAGAGGATGATTTCTTTACTATTAAAATTAACGCTAATCAAGTAATGCTTGATACAATGACAAGCCAGTTATATCCTCAAGAACCAAGATGGGTTTATTCACCTGCGAATACTGAAGATTTTGATTTAAGAATCTACTTGGATCAATCAAGTATTGAGATATTTGCTTATGAGGGGAAACGTCTGTTAACAACTCGTATTTATTTTGAACATGAAACTTATTCATTAGAGATAACAGGGGAACAATCCACGCTAGAAATTCTTGAGTATTTTGAATTGTCATTAGAATAGGAGGGGAAGACCATGAGAGCAAGATGTAAGACATGGTGTATAGGAATGCTAGCGATTATTCCATTAAGTGCTTGTGCAAAAGCACAACCTTTAAATCCTGATGAAGTGACTATTTTCCCCAATCCAAGTAATGCATGGGTTGGCGATCCTATGCCATTTTATGATGAAGGTGTATTTGAAATATTTTATTTGCATGATGCTCGTGATGGAGCGACGGGGTTTCACCCGTGGGCGTTAATGCAGACACAAAATTTTTATGAATATGAAGATGTAGGAGAAGTCATTCCTTACGTTAGTGATGTAGAAGATCAAGAGTTAGCTCTAGGTACGGGCTCTGTCATTAAAGTAGGAGATGTTTATCATGCCTTTTATACAGGGTATAATAGTTACTTAAATCCAAAAGAAGCGATTATGCATGCGACAAGTTCTGATAAAGTGAATTGGACTAAAATACCTGAAGATACTTTCTTTGCGAGCGGCCAGTATGACCATAATGACTTTAGAGATCCTTATGTTTTTTATAATGAAGAAGAATCTAGATATTGGATGCTTATTACAACGCGAAAAAATAACCAAGGAGTTATTGCCTTGTATACGTCAAAAGATTTAAAAATATGGGAAGACGAGGGAGTTTTGTTTGAAAATGATATGGGCAGTGACTCTAATCTAGAATGTCCGACCTTATTAAAATTTGGAGACTATTGGTATCTAAGTTTTTCAGATCAGTGGCCTGATCGTCAGGTTCATTATCGTATTGCAAATAGTCCAAAAGGACCTTTTGAACGACCTGACTATGATATCTTTGATGGATCAGGGTTTTATGCGGGACGAATGGAGAAATCAGAAGATGATTTATTCATTTTTGGATGGGTTCCAACGAAATATGATTATTTAGACGAAAAAGAGTTTGATTGGGCAGGAAATCTAGTCGTTCATCAACTTATTCAGCAAGACGATGGGACCTTAAAACCACAGCCTGTAACGGAAATAGTCAATCAATTTAAGGCTAAAGTACCACTTGATGTGGTGACAAAATCAAGTGGCGTTCAAGTTAAGAAAGATAATTATATCTTTTCAGGTTCTGGATATGAGGCGGTGATTTTCTCAGAATTGGATGAATTAAATAAAATTACAGGCGAGATAAAGGTTAAGGATGAGGGGGATCTTTTTGGATTTACATTTAATGTTATAGACGGTATTGGAAGTTTAAATATTATTTTTAATATGAATACTAATCAACTTGAGTTTTATAATGTTAATCAATCACAAATCTCACAAACAGATCCACAAATTATTTTGCCATTTGAACTTAAAAATGGAATGATTCTGGATTATACTTTAATCATTGAAGACACAGTGGCTGCCTTATATATTAATGATGAAATTGTCCTAACAACGAGAATGTTTAATATGCAACAATCACAATGGGGGTTGTTTAGTATAGAGAGCGATATTGAATTTAAAAATGTCGTATTATATCAATAGGAGGTGTAAATATGAATAAATTAATTGCCATTGGCGAATTACTGATTGATTTTGTTTCAGAGCAAAATGGATCAATTGAAAATGTCAATCAATTTAATAAACTACCTGGTGGAGCACCGGCAAATGTTGCCTGTTGTGTTTCAAAATTAGGTGGGAGAAGTGCGATGATTACTAAATTAGGGGAAGATCCATTTGGAAACTTTTTAGAAGGTGTATTAAGGGATAATGGGGTTGATACGACTCAGATTTATCGAACAAAAAAAGCAAATACAGGTCTTGCTTTTGTAAGTTTAGAGGAAAATGGTGAGCGTGATTTTACCTTTTATCGTAATCCAAGTGCTGACCTATTCTTAGAGCCAACGGAGATTTGTAAAGATTTTATTGTACCAGGAGATATTCTTCATTTTGGTTCAGTTGATTTAGTGGATTATCCGATTAAACAGGCTCATGAAGTGGCTATTCAGTATTGTCATGAGTTAGGAGCACTTGTTAGTTTTGATCCAAATGTTCGATTACCATTGTGGGAGAATCACGATTTATATCGTGAGCGCATTAATGAGTTTATTCCGAAGTCGCATCTATTAAAGATTAGTGAAGATGAACTAGAATTTATTACAGGTGAAAAGAATGAAGAAAAAGCGATTAAATGTTTATTTAAAGGATATGTTAAATTAGTATTTTTAACAAAGGGAAAAGATGGCGTTGTTTTGTATAGTAAAAATGGCTCAATTGAGGTTGAATGCCAACCTGTGAAGGTTATTGATACTACAGGCGCCGGAGATTCTTTTATTGGAGCAATTTTATATCAATTATTAAAGAGAAAATGTACAGTAGAGATGTTAGATTCACCATTAGAGGAATTTGAAGAAATTTTGAACTTTGCTAATCAAGTAGCTACTATAGTTGTGACACGCAAAGGGGCGATTAGCGCCTTACCGAGCTTAAATGAAGTCATTTCAAAACTAGAGTAAAATATCTATATTTTAGTCGGATAGATATGCGTAAAAGTCTCTAATTAACAAACTAAATTAGTTTTGTATTTTACAAGGCTCATTTTTGATTTTACATAAATACAATCATTTATTCATATCCATAGTGAACCTTCGGTATTAGTTGGTGTACCAATTAATTATACTCAAGGTTCTAATATGGATTTTTTTATTTTAACTATTAATGTGCAAAATAACTTTCAATTATTACTTTTGGGTAAAATAAAAAACATTAACCCCTATCTCCTGTATAATTAAGCAATTAACAAGGAGATAGGGGTTAACGTTTTGCAAGTTATTATATCAAATATAAATGAAATTTTTGATTTTTTACGTGCTTTAGATTTAGAGATTTTCTTGTCTAAGCGTATACAAGAGCTTATTTAGTTCATGATTAAAGAAACCTATACGGATAAAGTGACTCAAGACACTTATCGTCATCGAACAAGTATCATAAATCAAACATTATAACAATACGTTGTTGAGTGTATTTGGAATCGTTCAAGCCAAACTGGGTTACCTATTCATATTTTAATTAATGATAAGACTAAACCTTCGTCACAGGTTAGTCGTTCAAACGATGGGTGCTCCTAGAATCATTCACACCTTGAACATAGCATGGTTTATGGTCATCAATTTGTGACACTGATGCTTCGTTGGAATGATTTGATTTTACAGTATCAAATTACGTTGTATGAAAAGCAGTCTATGGGCAAAATTGAGTTAGCCAAAAAAATGATTTTCGTGTTACCTGAACCACCAATCAAAGGATATGTTTTAGCTGACAGTTAGTATTCTTGTGAATCTCTATTTTTATCTGCTATAATCAATAACTTTTACCCTATTTAGGAGATAATTGAATGTAAATATTGTGAACCTTGTTAATGCTTTGCTTGAAAGTAACAAAGGAGATTGTTATTCTGGAAGTTATCCACACATATTATCACTCATTACTGGAGATAACTTAATTGGTAAATCACGAAGCGTTCACGGTTGTCACGTTCAAATTTAGGAAGTAAGATTTCTTGTTTGAGTTCAAATAAATAAGTGGATTCAAGATAAAAGATATAGTCGTCTAACGGGTAATATAAAATAATTTCGATGGGGCGTGGATGAGTTTCAACAGATGCTAAGATGTTCTCAATAACTTTCATAAAGATTTGAACAGAGAAGGGGTTAAAGAAATAAAAGTATTGGTCATGTGGTTTAATGTTGTATTCTTGCGCCATACATTGTAAAAAATCAATTTTGTTTAGGTTTATTGAATGTGTTTGACTGTATGTTTGTTTATTGACTAAAGCATCTTGAATTAAATCAGCATCCATTTCAACGCCTGTGACGTATGATTGACAATGGTGATGAATAAAAAAGTTGAGTCGTCCTTTACCACACCCAAAGTCGACGATATGATCATGTTCTGAAAAAGGGTGATGGATTAGAAGTTGTTCTAAATCTTCATAGTGTGTGGCCTCGTACCGATGAAGATGTGAATTTGGGTTAAAGGTTAATTGTTGCTTACTGCTTTTAATATTAAGTAGTGTTTCATAATCTTTCATTGTAATACCCCCATGTAAAGTTATAGACTTATTTTAGACGTTTATGTTTTATTTATCAATTCATTCTTTGAGGCATAAGGGAAGGAATGAAGAAATAAGATATATTAGAGATAAAAAATGGGGGGAGTTTTGTAAAAAATGGATAAGGGTGAAGGTGGTTCTGCAAAAGGGATGATTTTGAGCGGATTTATTTTCAATGGGTTGCGCCAACTTGCAATAAGTGTCGTCTTTTTTTTATTAACGGGGTTATTATTTGGCGAGGCTATGAAACTAACGGAAGCAACATGGTTTTATTATCTACTATATGGTTTGCTATTCATACTAGAAATAATGGCGTTTGCTTTTTTCTTTAGAGGATTAGATTATTTTTATCAAATGCGACGCTTTTTACTTTATCCAGAGATTAAAGTAAATTCAAGCGCTACGAAAGTCAAAACAATGGCTGAGGTGTTAGAACAAGTAAAAATAAAAGAGCTCCTCTACACCTCAAAAAAAGTGATGATAACACCTGATTATCTCATTGTGCTTAAAGATGAACCAAGTATTTATTCATTAAATGCGATACAAGCGATTAACCAAAACGATGAAATAAAGAAAAAAGGTCCTGCTTATATAACGTTAAATTTTTATCAGGAGTCAACACAACTTTCATTTTCGAATGCACAAGAAGCTGAGTTGTTTATGGAAGTGATGAATCAGGTGCAAAAGGATTAAGTGTAGAATCTTAATAATAGATTGAACCACGTCGTTGAATATAACAAATTCATGCCATATAAAAAGAAACCTCGATGATGACATCGAGGTTTTATGCTATCTGAGGTTTTTTAAGAAACAATGATTTGCACCCAAAAATGAGAAATAAAATCATTAGAAATAAGGTAATGATGGACTCATTCATTTCACTATAGCCGTTCATCAGTGTTAAAAAGATAAAAATATCATGAAAGGCGTGCGTGATCATTAATGGCAAAATGGTTTTATGTTTAAATAAATAATAAAAATAAACCATGGTGCTAGCTGCTATGGGAATGGTAATGGCAATCCAGTTTTCTGGTGCATAAAAATTATGGAGGGCACCAAAGAAGAAGCTGGTTAAAATAACGGCGAGGATACAATTTATTTTTTTATGCCGCCCTCTTGCCACCACATGAAATAATCCAAAAAGCAGTAAGAAAATAAATAACTTAAAACATTCTTCTCCAACGCCTACAAAGAAATACTTAATAATATTATATGTGACGTAGGGAAGTGAGAAATCATACATAAAACGCGATAGATTTTGAGGATCATCAACATGAATCAGAAATGATAGTGCAATGTTGACAGCAATTGTTGTGAAGTATAGTGTGACGCAAAGTTCGAGTAAATGAAAGAAGCCTTTGCCTTTGTTAAAAAACGGTTTGGTATCGGTGTGAAACAAAGTGATGGCGAGAATAAAAAGTAACGCATTGCAAAGGGTTCCTTGTGTGCGTAGTAACAAATCTGTTTTAAAAACATTTGTTAAGTAAAGAAAATAAGCGCCTAAAATAGTAAGAAAATACAAGAATTTACGATTGGTAACAGGAATAAGTGCTGTGATGGAGCCCCCATCAGTGAGAGGGGTTTTTGCCCAGTTTTTTTTCATAGTGACCTCCTTTTAAATATGCCTTTACCATCGTATTCAAAAAATAAGCTCAGTATAACTAAATAAGGCGGGATCTCGTGTTAACGATGATTAACGTATGTACAAAAGCAGTGTTTATTCAGGATGACATCATAATGAATGTCGGTTAACGCATAAAATAAATTAGGACTAGTAATTTTTCAACGAAGTCTATACATAAAGGTTAACGCAAAGCAGTCACACTTGCTAGGTGGTAATTGAGCGTGAGCGGTCGGTTTTTATTTTATGTCTGCTTGTTGATTAGCTTATTTTTAAAACAGTTGATAAAACAAAAATAAGTAAGAGCGTGATAAAGTGTGTTGAATGAAAAATAGGAATGGAGTGAGTCATGTGAGGGGTGTCATTCTTTATTTTAGTGGAACTGGAAATACAAAATATGTGAGTCAGTTATTGAAACAATCCTTTGAGAAACAAGGGTGTGAGATGCTGTCTTATTGCATGGAGGATTCATTTGAATTAGCGCCGGATACTTATGATTTTTTAGTGCTTGGTTTTCCAAAATACTATGAGTATCCACCGTTAAAATTTATTGAGTTTGTATTAAATAAAGTGCCGATGATGTCAACACAGACAAAGACGTTTATCTTTTGTACCCAATGTGGACCAACAAAAGTACCCGCCCAAAAACTAACGAAAATATTGAAACAAAAAAATCATACGGTGGAGCTGACTAGCCTATTTCAACTCCCGAATAATTTCTTTTTAGTTAAAGCTTTTCCACCGACACCGGATTTAGAAATTAAGATTCGTCATTTGAATGCCAAAGCGAAAGTAGAACAGTTAGTGCCTACCTTTTTAAATCAAGCGCAACATAAAGAGTCGATGGGGTACGTGACAGATAAGTTTTGCGAGTATTTTGTGGCGATTTATAAGCATACGATTCCACGTGATGTGCTAAAAATTAGCACGACCTCAGCGTGTACGTTGTGCGGACTATGTCAAAAACATTGTCCTGTTCAGAATATAAAAATGACAGAGGCAGGGCCAAAATTAAATGATCAGTGCATGATGTGTATGCGCTGTTTAAATCATTGTCCGGTCAACGCGTTTACGTATAAAGGAAAAACATTGCCACAGTATGTGAATCAAAAAATGAAAAAATAACATTAAAAATACCACTGACCTTGGCAGTGGTATTTTTAATAGATTAAGCAGCTAAGATATTCTACTTAAAGACACGTGGTTTAATTTGAAAAGATAGATCGTCTAGGTTAAATTCAGTTTTATATTTCTTATTAATCCACTGAATAAAATCTTTCACAAGGGGTTCAGTTATCAATGATGTTAAATAATTAATATCATATAACATAAGGTCTAATGTCATAAATCGTTCATTAACAGCATCATACGTTATTTCAAGTTGCCCCGTGTAATAGAGCGATTCTAAATAGGACTTGAATAAGGTTGGGTATTGGAGCGTTTGGTTGCGGTCATATGTGGATAACTGAATGCTGTTTTGAGAATTACGATGCAAAGGTAACACATTTAAGCGATTGTTCTTTTTTTGATAATGAGCTTGTTTTAGCTCCGCATAAATATAATCCAGTTTTCTTATATCAATGTTTTTCTTTACAATATCAGACGGGGTATAAAAGACGCCGTGTGTATAATCGAAATACTTCACAGGATGATTAAAATATCGATCGAAATAACTGGTTCGTTTTAGTTGAATAGAGGATCTAAATAACGACTTTGCAAGAGTTAACTCTGATTTAGGAACGGTTAGTGTCACAATGAATTCTGCTTTTGTTGCTGTAGAAGTAGAGTTTTTCACAACGCCAGTTCGCCATTTCATTAGTTCAAGCTGTTGCAAATAAAAGCCTCCTTTTTGTATTAATAGCTGCTTAGTAACCATCATATGATGCTTTAAAAAATTCATGTCTAAAATATTTGTGATAAAATAAAGACAATTAAGGGGTAAGGAGTAATGACATGAATAACAGGCAGAAGCTACAATTATTAAATGAGTTCTCGCGAATATATCCAAAGAAAAACATCGATTGTTATTCATTGCATGACATTGAAAGATGGGTAGTCAAACACTATAGGAAGAACGGATATAAAATCAAACGTTATTATCAATTGATTGAGGTAATAAATGAAGAGTACAGAATGGATGAATGGGAAGTCATAACTTATTATGATAACTTATCTGACACGTTCTTTGAACCAAGAGAGAATAAAGAAGAGGATCTATTTAAGGGTAATGATAAATTTTGAAATAAATAAGTCGGACGCCTATTCTTAGGTTATACATCGATCGCTTGGCATGCATTGGCATGTTTTATTTTTTATCACATGATGATTGTAGCCAAAAGAGCAAATGAGAAACGGTTGATTACCACCGTATTCTATTATTTATTTTTAGACAAAATGATGAGTCAAAGACTTGAGATGAAAGTAATGAATACTGCTTAATTAGATCAAAGAGGGAATAAAGTCAATGTGACTGATTATTTTTTGCATCAAAATCTATTGTTTAGTTAAATTAGATTCTTTTAGTATGCCAAGTGAAGGGGATTTTGTGTTTAAGGTGATGCCTGGTCGTTTTGATTGTAAAACAGTGAGTGCATTTATTCAGTTGTGTTTGGATATAAATTGCGAATAAATAATGAGACAATTTGCATTTAAAGTACCAAATTATGATAAAATAGTAATAAAATATATAATTGGGTGAGAGAAAAGAAGGTGATGATGGGTGAAAAAAAATGTCCAAGATTTTTATTGGAGTAAACTTGATAATGCTGCAAGATTATACGCCCTTGTTTCAAGTATATCTGCGACGAATGTGTTTCGTTTTTCGGTAAAGATGAGTGAGCCCATTAAACCTGTATTACTTCAAAAAGCAGTCGAACAGGCGTTAGATGATATGCCGCCGTTTAAAGTAAAATTAAAAACAGGCTTATTTTGGTATTATTTTGAAATGAATCATGCCAAGCCAAAAGTAAGAGAAGAATATACGTATCCGTGTAGCAAGATTTCTAGATACACAAATAATGGTTATTTATTTAATGTAACTTACTATGAAAAGATGATACATTTAGAGGTGTTTCATGCATTAGGTGACGGTGGTGGGTTGATGCAATTTATTAAAGTGATTTTACATCATTATTTAAGATTAATGTATCCTGATCTTGTGGCACCAAATTTAAATATTCTTAAAGAATCACTATCTTCACAAGCGTTACAAGAAGATAGTTTTTTAAGCATTCCGACTAAAACAAAAACAAATTTAGTTCCTAAACTAGATGATGCATATAAGGTTGAAGGAATTAAAATGAACTATCCAGAGTTAAAAGTTATTCATGGAATAATGCCACCGAAAGAGGTCATTAAGTTAGCGAAAGAAAAACAAGTGACGTTATCGTGTTATTTAAGTTCACTCTTAATTTATTCAATTTACACTCAAAATCAAAAGTTTTCTAAGTCAAGCGCACCGATTTCTATTTGTGTCCCCATTGACTTAAGAAATCAATTTGAGTCTGAGACGATACGAAACTTCTTTACGAACATAACGTTAACCGTAAAAGTTAATCCTTCGATGACATTTGATGATATCTTAGCTCAGGTTGCAAAACAATTAGAAGAAAAAAATTCTATTGATTTAATTTCATCAAAAATTAATGATAATGTGTCAGCACAAAAAAATATGTTTATTCGTCCCGTTCCTTTAGTTATTAAGAACATGGTGTTACGATTAATATATCGCCGGGCAGATAAAGGATTTACGACGACCTTATCTAATTTAGGTCGAATTACGATGCCTGAGGAGTTACTACCATTTATTGAAGATTTTCGCGTTATGATTTCAGTGACCCCACATCAACCGATTCGATGTGCTGTGAGTTCGCTTCAAGATAATTTTGTTTTTAGTTTCACATCGGTGATGGAAGATACAGATATTCAAAAGTTTTTCTTTAGGTATTTACAACGTCAAGGTGTGAACGTTACTATATCATCAAATGAGGAAATTAATTATGAAATATTGTCATAAATGTCAAATGAATATGTTAAATGAACTAACGAAGTGTCCACTTTGTAATGAAAGTTTAGAAGAAGTCGGACCGAGTCAAGGACGTGAATACCCACTAAAGTTTGTCCGAAAAAAAAGATTTCCTATTATTAGAATGACGTTATTTATCTCCATGATTATTATCTCGTATTCTATTATTGTCGGGCTGTTTCAAGATTTTAATTGGGATTATATTTTTATTATCACAGGAGCAACGGCTTATTTATGTTTAAGCGTGGTGTTTAGTTTAAAAGTTTCGCGCAACCTCGGCCCTATGATTGTTGTACAAGTCATGTTTTTATCCTTATTAGCACTTTTAATTGATTACACGTTTGGGTATTCAAAATGGTCAATCAATTATGTGTTTCCAATTGCCATTATGACGGGAACTCTTGTCTTAACGTTGCGTATGATCTTACAACCTAAAAAGTTTTCAGATACGGTTGTGTATCAGTTGTTATTGACCTTACTTGGTGTTATCTGTGCCATTTTAGTTGTTTTCCATGTGGTTACCTTTGAGTTTATCGCCGTGTTAGCAGGTTACTATACGATTATTACGTTCCTTGGGATGTTTATTTTCGGGGATCAAAAAATGGTACATGAGTTAAAGAAAAAATTCCACATATAAAATGTTTTTTAATTAAATGTAAAAAAATGTATATTTAATCTTTACAACATAACCGTTTGATGCTATATTAGGCGTAAGCAAAAAAGAAGACTAAAATTAAATACCTTATCAAGAGAAGCAGAGGGATAGGCCCTGTGAAGCTTCAGCAACCAGTATATTTATACACGGTGCTAAATCCTACAGATTAAGTTCTGATAGATAAGGAATCGCTAATCGTTATGAATTTTGTAACTAAGCATTCTTTTCTATTAGAAAAGTTGCTTAGTTTTTTTAATAACTAAATAGAAACCTTATCAAGAGAAGCAGAGGGATAGGCCCTGTGAAGCTTCAGCAACCGGTAATTTATACACGGTGCTAAATCCTACAGCATAAGAGCTGAAAGATGAGGGGGAAATGATGAACTGTTAAGTTTACATTTGAGCCCCATCAACAGATGGGGCTTTTTTTATTAGTTGAAACGGAAATGAAGTAACGGAAAAAGAAGAATATCGAGTGGTGGATGACAAGGTGTTAATAGTTTAAAAAAGGAAGTGAGTGTATGATTGAGTTAAAGCAAGTATCAAAAACATTTCATGCTAAAGGGGAGACTGTCTTTGCGGTCAAGGATGTTTCGTTAAATGTAGTGCAGGGTGAAATTTTCGGTATTATTGGTCATAGTGGGGCTGGAAAGTCGACGCTTATTCGCTGTTTAAATCATTTAGAAGTGCCAACAAAAGGAAGTGTGGTCGTTAATGGTCAACCATTAGAGGACTTATCGTCTAAACAACTTAGACAAGCACGAAAAAAAATAGGTATGATTTTTCAACACTTTAACCTATTAAGAACGCGAACTGTTTTTGATAATGTGGCATATCCACTTAAACATAGCGGATTAAGTAAAGAAGAAATTAAAGATAAAGTCACGAATTTATTACGTTTGGTTCATTTAGAAGATAAAGGTGATGTTTATCCGAATCAATTGAGTGGTGGTCAGAAACAGCGAGTAGCCATTGCGCGGGCACTTGCTAATGATCCGAGCGTGTTGTTATGTGATGAAGCAACATCCGCACTCGATCCTAAAACGACAAAGTCGATATTAGAACTTTTAAAAGAGTTAAACGAAAGTCTTGGGTTAACCATCGTGTTAATCACACATCAAATGGAGGTCGTAAAAGAAATTTGTCATCGTGTTGCTGTAATGGAGAAAGGTGAGATTATTGAACAAGGCTCAATTCTGCAAGTCTTTTCAAATCCACAATCTCAAACAACTAAGGCCTTTATCTCTTCATTATTTCACGATGAAAAAATCTATCACTTATTAAATGAACGGGCGCCACTCGATGAATTATATAAAATTGAAAAATTAGTGAAATTATCTTTTATCGGTCAAAATACAGGCCAGGCTTTTATTTCTTATCTCGCTAAAACATTTGAGGTTGATGGGAGTATATTGTTTGGTCATGTTGAAATCATTCAACAGACGCCTGTTGGAAATTTAATTGTTAGCTTTCATGGAACGGAGAGTGCTATAAACCACGCCATCCGTTATTTAGAAAATAGTGAGATTACAGTGGAGGTATTGAAAAATGGAACAAATGTTGAACCAGCTATGTCCTAATGTTGTGTATTATTTTGATGAGTTAGTCAAGGCGTTTATCGATACGTTGTTAATGGTTGGGATTTCAGGCTTTTTCTCAACATTACTAGGCTTACCACTTGGTGTTTTACTTGTTGTGACGCGAGATGGAGATTTATTAGAAAATAAGGTGCTTAATAAAGTGATTGGAAAATCACTCAATTTAGTTCGAGCTATCCCCTTCATTATTTTATTAGCTTTTATAAAGCCATTCACCCGATTGCTTGTTGGAACTAGTATCGGCTTAACTGGTGCACTTGTTCCACTTATTATAGGAGCCATTCCATTTGTTGCAAGACAAGTAGAATTAGCACTTTTAGATGTTGATAAAGGGGTTATCGAGGCGGCGAAGGCGATGGGGAGTAGCCCGTTTGAAATTATTTATCGCATTTTATTAAAAGAAAGTTTAGCAGGAATTACTTACGCATTAACCTTAACCATTGTGAGCTTAATTGGTTATTCGGCAATCGCTGGTGCTGTCGGTGCGGGTGGGTTAGGTGATTTTGCCATTCGTTATGGGTATCAAATTTATAAAACGGATGTGATGGTTGTTACGGTAATTATTTTAATTTTACTAGTGACCAGCATTCAAACACTAGGTGAGATCTTACAAAGAAGATTAAGTCATCAATAAATTGGCAGGTGCTTAAACGTATGAGGAGGCTTATGTTTAGGAGACTGTCGTAAAAATATAGATCAAAAAAACCATAAGGAGGAAATGAAATGAAAAAAATAGTTCGTGTTATTTTGGCGTTAGTATTATGTGTAGGGCTTGGGGCGTGTGGACAGGATACATCTGATGAATCGGTGATTAAAGTCGGGATTAACGGTGAAAAAAATCAAGTTTGGGATACGGTCGAACGTTTATTAGCTGAAGAAGGAATTAAATTAGAGGTTATCACATTTGGGGATTATGTGTTGCCAAATGAAGCCTTAGCGGATGGCGAGATTGATGCGAATTCGTTTCAAACGATTGCCTATTTCGAAAAGTTTATTGAGGATCACGAGCTAGATTTAACATCTATTGCGTATACGGTTTTAGCGCCGATGGGAATTTATTCAGCGAAGATTGATGATTTATCACAATTAAAAGACGGAGCAAGTGTTGG
>DNGE01000106.1:5560-38984 GCA_003486705.1 Bacillota bacterium | reverse complement strand
TTAAAAGATATTTCAAGCAATCCAAAGAATTTGAAATTTGTTGAGTTAGTGCCACAAGAACTTGCGTCATCACTTGAAGATTTAGATATTGCTACAATTAATAATGGAGTTGCGGTTCAAGCTGGTTTATATCCAGTAAAAGATTCAATTTATTATGAAGATCCAAACGGGGAGTTAGCGGTGAATTATTATAATATCATTGCAGTAAGAACAGAGGATAAAGATAATGAGTTATTACAAAAATTAGTGAGTGCTTATCAAAGTGAAGAAACGAAGCAGGCTATTTTAGACGAATACAAAGGAGCCTCTATTCCAGTTTTTGAATAAGAGGTAGGGGAGAAAAATAATGAAAGATTATCAAAAAAAAATAAAAGCTTATATTCATTTAAATCAAGAACGGTTTATTCAGTTAAGTCATGCGATACATGAGAATCCAGAGGTTTCAAATGAAGAATATTATGCTTGTGAGCTATTAACGACTGTCTTAAAAGAAGAGGGCTTTGAGGTCCAAGTCGGCATTGCAGGACATCCTACGGGCTTTATTGCAACCAAGCAATCATCAATTGAAGGCCCGACCATTGGATTATTAGCTGAATACGATGCCCTAGCAGGGATTGGGCATGCGTGTGGTCATAATATCATCGGAAGTAGTAGTGTTTTTGCGGCTTGCGCATTAGCGCAAATCATTGAAGAAGTAGGTGGAACCCTTAAAGTGTTTGGAACCCCAGCTGAAGAAGGTGGCGATAACGGAAGCGCGAAAGCGACGTATGTAGACGCTGGATTATTTCATGAGGTAGATGCGTGTATGATGATTCATCCATCAAGTGTGACCGCGCCAACATGTCCATCACTTGCTTTACATCCGATTGAATTTGAATATTTTGGGGCGCCTGCTCACGCAGCGGGTGCACCGGAAAAAGGCATTAATGCACTAGATGCGATGATTCAACTTTATACAGGAATTAACGCGCTAAGACAACAATTCACATCTGATATTAAAATCCATGGCATTATTACACACGGTGGCGATGCGCCAAATATTATCCCAGCCTATACGAAAGCACGCTTTTATATTCGCGCGGCAACCGCAAAATCACGTGATATAGTCACGGAAAAAGTCATTAATATTGCAAAAGGGGCAGCACTAGCAACCGGGTGTGAAGTCGCTCATTCCACGTATCAAAATAAAATTGAAGACTTAATCGTTTATCCGTATTTTAACCAACTCTTTACCCGACAAGCAAAAAATTTAGGTCTTAACGTCGATCTTGATTCTCAAAAAGGAATGGGGTCAACCGATGCAGGAAATGTGAGTCATGTTGTTCCGACGATTCATCCAACGCTTAAGATATGTGAGGAGTCTGTCGTTGCCCATACAGAAGCATTTAAAGCGGCTGCGAAATCGAAATCGGGAGACGATGCCGTTATTGGTGGGGCAACCCTATTAGGTTTAATCACATTAGACCTCTTAACAAATCCAAATCATTTAGATAACATTAAACAGGAATTTGAACAAATAAATAAGTAAACCATTTAAAAGATGAATCCAAGCGATTCATCTTTTAAAATGTTCATAAATTAAATACATCTTGAATATATTAGTGGCAAGGATAAAGTTACGTCTATTAACGGAGGGATAAAATGCAAAAGACACAACTTGGAATGCCTGTCACAATCGTTGCAACAACGTTATATTTACTTGGATTAATTAATTACGTGTGTTTACTTGTTATGGTAGGCTATGTTTTATTATATGAACGTGATGAATGGCTTCGTAAATGCGCCATTAAAAGTGTAGTATTCATTCTTTGTTTTGGATTTTTAAATGTCGTATTTCGCATGGGAAATGATGTGTTAGGTGTTTTAAATGGCTTTTTAACTTGGTTTGATGCACCATTTCAATTAGTGTGGCCGTTTAATATTAATGTGATCTTACAAAATGCTTTAAACTTTATTCAAAGTATATTGTTGATGTTACTCGGTTTTAAAGCGTTGCACCATAAGGATTTAAAATTACCGATTGTTGATAAAATCATGAATCAATATATGAGTTAAGGAGGCGGTTTTAAGTGGATAAATTCTTGAATAAAGTGACTCATAAAATTTCAAGTACAAGTAAGCAAGCCGTGAAAAAAACGCAGGATATGGCTGAGATTTCTCGCTTAAAAGCTGAAATTGAAAATCAACAGGAATTGATTCATGAAATATTTTGTGAAATAGGACTTAAATATTATCAAACGGAGAAAATACCAGGTCCTATTTATGAGCCGCTATTTACAGAAATCAATTTGTCTGAACAAAAAATCGCAGATTACCAAGAAAAAATCACGTTGATGAAAGGTGTAAGACTTTGCCCACAATGTGGAACTGAAATTAATGCAAGAGCTATTTTTTGTGAGCTATGCGGGCTCAATGTGATGCAATGGAAGGCAGAACAACATAAATAACAAAGACACCGGAAGGTGTCTTTTGCTTTTCATATCAGATTAGGTTAAAATAATGATCATGATTAAAAGTAGGTGATGAAATGCATTATATCGAAGCAATCAATCAATTTATACCAAAGACGGAACAACAGAAACAAACTAAAAAAGTCATCTTAGACTATCTTGAAACGTATGGTGATCAAGTGTTAATCCGTGAAAATGAAATAGCTCATCTGACAAGTTCAGGATTTGTGATGAACGAATCGCTAGATAAGGTCTTAATGATCTATCATCATTTATTTAATAGTTTTGCATGGACAGGTGGTCATGCGGACGGTGATTGTGATTTATTAGAAGTAGCGATGAAAGAAGCATGTGAAGAAACTGGGATTAAACAAGTTAAACCATTAAGTCACGACATTATCTCACTAGATATTTTACCAGTGTGGGGGCATTTTAAAAAAGGCAACTATGTCACAGCGCATCTTCACTTAAATACGGCTTATTTATTAATTGCCTCAGTTGATGAAACATTAGTTGTAAAAGAAGATGAAAATAGTGCAGTCGAATGGATTTCAGTCACAGAAATTGAAAAGCGCTGCACAGAGCCTGAACTTATTCCAATTTATCATTATCTAATTGAGCAGGCGAAACAAATAAATGAAAACAGGTTAGCGTAACCTGTTTTTTTGTTGCGCTGATAGAAGAGTAATTTAAAAATTTATAATAGCGTTAATTGACGGGTCATAAAATACTGTGGCTTGTTAAACAATGAAGGCAAATCGTTTGGTATTTTCCGAGGCAATAATCGTCATATTTTGAGATAATCGGTTCATTAAAAGTATCTATTTCAGAAACAGCTGAGGGTGGAGAGTTAGTTAAAATTCGTGGGCATTTAAACAAAGTCAACCAGACTACTTAAGAACGTATATATGCTTTTTGAATAAGATATAGTACTTACGATACATGTCAGTGGGACAAGGAGGGATAAAGATGCTCGCAGAGTTTCAAACACATGAGGCAACGTATGTAATAACAGACACAAAAATCTATCAAAGTTTTCCGCAAGTTATTCTTTACTTTAAAGAAATGACACAGATAAAAAATCATGAATATGAAAGTGGATGTGGTGGAGAATTAACGATTTATGGTAATAATAAAGTCATTAGTATTTTTTACAACGCTAATCAAGTTGTGCTAATAAAGCAACTGATTAAAGAAATTAAGAGACAAAAAGAGTAAATGTAGCTGATTAAAAGTTGTGCTTTTTAGCGCAACTTTTTTATTTCTATGTAAAAATAAAACGCTGCTGGTAAATACTAAGAAGGTGGTGTTTTGTACAAAATCTTTACATTTGAATGTTTTAGAGTATGCTATACTTAGTTCATTAAAAAAACTCTGGTAATATATGTCGTTCTTAAAGAGATGAATAACGAGTACAATGAGTTAATTTTAATGTATATTCTGAACTAAAATTAACTATCATTTAGTCAGGCTAAGTTAATATAGTCCATGGGTTAACAGAGTTGAAAATTTAAAAAGGTTAGCGAGGAATGAATATGTCATTAAAGAAATTATCGGTATTTATGGGTGCAGCTTTATTATCTGTTGGATTAGTTGGTTGTTCAACAGGATCTAATTTACCTGAGGGTGATGTAAAAGTTGTTAAACAAGAAGTGTCTGGGGTTATATCATTATTGTTAGAATCTGCAAACTATGGACCAAATCATACAACCGTTGCGTCTATGGTCTTACCGCAAGATTCACAATATACATTAAATGTAACAATGGAAGAATATGAAAATGGTGAGTTAGTGAACACGCGTGAATTAGCAAATCATACAACAGATATGATCACAAAAGAATCAATTGTTCACGTGATTATGAATGCAGGAATGGGAGTTGATGAGCAATCAATTTTCTCAATTGCTGAAGTAGATAGTGAAAAAACAACAGACACAAGCTCACCAGAATATAAAAGTTCAAAATCATTTGAAACGGGAATAGATTATGATGAGAAAGTAGATTTAGTTCAAGTTGGAACGGATTTAGGTGAAGAAGTGGTTGTTACGGCATATGTAAAATACAAAGCTGATGCAACTGAAAAAGCACCAATTACTTTAGAAACTTACAAAGATGAAGTGTCTAATTATGAAAAAGTATCTGTTTTAAAAGTAAAAGTAGTCGCGAAATAAAACAATAAATTAAAACGTCTTTAGAGAGATAAACGTCTAAAGACGTTTTTTTTCGCATATGATGTTAATCGTTCTTTAAATTATCATAAAATTCTACAATGATTTTCTTTTTCTAATAGAGAATTAAGTGAAAATGATTATCAATTCGAGTGATTTCGATTAATAGTAAGAATTCGACAAATCAGGGAATGTCTGTGACGAAAGAAGAAGATATAAGTGGGATAATACATAACTAGGTAATATATTTTTAAAAATACTTAAAATGAAGGAACTAAAATTATTGTATCTAACGTCTAATCAGTGTAAAGTAAGAGCTGAATGAAATTAATATAACGATTGAGTAAGGTTTAATCTTTGGCAACCGCTTATGATTTATAGAGGGGATAAATTTATGAGACTCAAACGTGTATTTGTTAATTTTTTAAGTTTCTAAGAGGGGGGAAAGGCAGATGTTAAAACAAAAAAGAATGAGAATTATTTTTTTAGGTGTCATTCTTGGCGTCTTTGTTATGGGAGGAACAGCATTTGGGTTTTATTATAATAATGCTGCCAAACTCGTACAGCAGTATGCAGATGTAGCGTATCCTAATATTTTTATTGATGGTGTAGATGTCTCAAAAAAGACAGAAGCAGAAATTGTTTCAATGGTCGATGATATTTTTAAGCAATATGATGAACGTCAAATTGAAATTACGGTGGATGGGGCAAGCTTTGAAGCAACATTATCAGATTTCGATGTGACTTATAATTATGATAGTAAGAAATTAGCAGCTGATATTATTGCAATCGGAAAAGAAGAAAAAGTTTTGAAACAAGCTCATTTGATTAACGATCCTGTTAAATATGAATATGACTTATCGTATAAATTTAATTCTGATATCGTTTCTACGTTTGTTGAAGAGATTGCAACACAAGTTAAGATAGATAAAGTAGAGCCGACATACACGATGGAAAATCGAAATAAATTCATTGTTGAAGCAGGAACAAAAGGTTATTCACTTGCTGTTGAGCCATTAGTTGATGAGATTGTGGAATTACTTAAAGAAACCTCAACCGAGAAAGTGACCGTAATAAAATCGCGTGTGATCGAAGACCAGGATATTGATGGGGAGTTACTCAGCCAGGTGAATACAAAGATTTCAAGTTACACATCTGTTTATGATGTAGGCATTGAACGTGCTAAAAATGTTGTCTTAGCTGCGAAAAAAATTGATAAAACACTATTAATGCCAGGTGATGAATTTTCATACGTAGAAAAAGTATCGCCGGTTATTGCATCAGAAGGCTATGTAGATGCAACCATCTTTTTATATGGAAAACCTGTTGATGGAATGGGTGGTGGGATTTGCCAAATTTCCTCGACGTTATATAATACGATGTTGTACGCAGGTATAACAGCAACAGAACGTTATAATCACAGTTTACAAGTGGGGTATGTTCCCATTGGGCAAGATGCTACCATGAGTGATAGTGGATTAGATTTAAAATTTGTAAACACATTAGATTATCCGATCTACATTAATTCATATACACATAACGGAAAATTGATTGTTGAATTTTGGTCAAATGAAGAGGCTTTAGAAGGTGTGAAATATGAACCAAAAACTTATGTCTATGGTGATGGCTATAAGGCAGATACAACATTATATGGATATAAAGATGGTAAAGAGGTATTTAAACAGTTCTTACATACGAGTACTTACCGAAAACCAGTAGAATAAAAGAAAAGCTTAACGATCTTGGCAGGCATCGTTAAGCTTTTTTATGTCCTTTAATCATGAGAATAGGTCAATTTAAGCTCTGATGGAGATAGTAACACTAATCTGATTAGGATAAATTTAAAAATAGGATAGGGGAAAAAAGTAAGTCAATTTGGTGTTCGTTATATAAAATTCGACATATTATAACTAGAGATGTGTTAGACCCCGTTAATGTTAATGTGGGTTTAGAAATGGATTTAGTTTACGAAAGGATGAGTAAAATGTCGGATATAGATAAGTATCAAGCGCTAACTAATGGTTACATAGATAAAAATAAAGATACTTATGTCAGGATGAGTGAGGCGATTCATAAAAAACCTGAGCTTGGAAACCAAGAAGTATTTGCATGTGAGTTATTAACAAGTTACTTAATACAGGAAGACTTTGTAGTTAACAAACATATTGCAGGTCATGAGACCGGTTTTATTGCAACTAAAAAATCTAACATTAGTGGTCCAGTGATTGGATTACTTGCAGAGTATGATGCCTTAAAAGGACTTGGACATGCATGTGGTCATAATTTAATTGGCTTAATGAGTGTTAGTGCGGGGGTGGCATTATCAAAGGTGGTAGAAGAAATAGGAGGGACTATTGTTATCTTTGGTTGCCCGGCTGAAGAAGGTGGCGAAAATGGAAATGCTAAGGAGTCCTATGTTAAAGCAAATCTCTTTCAAGATGTAGATGTTACCATGATGATTCATCCCTTTGATCAAACAGCCATAACGGCACCAACTTTAGCTATAAAGAAATTCAAAGTAAAATTTCATGGAAAACCAGCCCATGCAGCATCTGCACCAGAAAAAGGTGTTAATGCACTTGATGCGATGATTTTATTTTATAATGCCATTAATGCCTTGCGCCAACATGTTCAACATGATGTTTTAATTCACGGTATTATTACACATGGTGGAGATGCGCCAAATATTGTGCCACATTTTACAGAGGCAAGTTTTTATTTGCGCTCTAATTTTTCAAAGCGTTGTGATGAGGTGTTTGAAAAAGTAGTTCATATTGGTGAAGGGGCAGCGATTGCAACAGGATGTACATTTGAATATGATGATCATTATAATCGAGTGAAAGAATTATTAAGGTGTCCATCTTTTGATGAACTATATGTTGTAGAAGCCAAGAAACAAGGCTTAGACGTTTTAACTGAAAATATGCGAAGTGTAGGCTCAACCGACACAGGGAACGTGAGTTTAGTTGTGCCAACGATTCATCCAACCATTAAAATTTGTCAAGAAGGGATATCGATCCATACCCATGAATTTGAAAAAGCTGCAGGGTCAATATCTGGATTTGAAGCCATGATTATTGGTGGGAAGATTCTAGCTTCAATCGGTGTAGACTTATTGCTTGATCACGCGAAACTAGATGACATAAAAAAAGAGTTTGAAACGGTTAAATCAAAGCATATGCTTGAGCAAAACCTTTGATGTCGTGCTTAATTGCTTGATTAGTAGTGGGAGTCTGTTGCTGTGAGTTTACGAAGGTTAATCGATTTACAGGTGAAACAACGCTAGGTGTTATACACGCTCATTTATTAGTCCTTGGTATGATTTGCTTCTTATTGGTTAGTGTGTTTGAATTTAATTTCAAGTTGTCAAAACATCATATGCATCACATGTTTTTAACGGTTTATCATGTGGATTAATCTTAAGTGCCCTTATGTTTTTAGTCAGAGGTATAACACAAGTGTTAAACTTATCAGTATCAAGTGCTTTAACGGCTTCTCTATCAGGTATAGGCGGAATTGGACATGCTTTACTAGGAGTCGGATTGATTTTATGCATTATTGTATTAAAAAAAATTAAAACAAAATACATATTAAAAGGTGGGAGATAATCCCACCTTTTAATTGAAAGCTTTTTTTAAGTGACGATAAAGGATAAGATAACTGTGAAAATGCCGCTGATGATAAAGACACCGTAAAAACTAAAAAGACGACTTAAGAACATGGCGGGAATTCATACGTGATGTGAAAAAATAATTTAAAGAGCATTAAAAAGCCATTTTTAGTGACACTTATTAGACCTGGTATGGGTAAGAATGAATCGGCGTGTGATAATAATGCTTGTAGCGTTAATATTTGTAACAGTGGTGTAAAGAATAAATCAAATGACTTATAAATAAAAATGGACTAAATAGAGTGCAGTCAGTTTAGACATGGCGATATTTATTAAGATAGAACTATAATTTTTTCTAAATATGGAATACAAAATAGTCAGTAAAAAATTAAAACTTTCATGCCCAATGTAAAAAATCTGGTCGTTAAATTGATTTTACTGAATATATTTAATAGAGAGTATAATAAAGGAGTGAAACGATAATGGGTCAAATTTCAAAGAGTCTAGTTGAGTTAATTGGAAATACCCCAATGCTACAAGTTGATAGCTTTAGCGCTTATCATGAGTTAAAAGGAGAAATCGTTGCAAAGTTAGAATCCTTTAATCCATGTAGTAGCGTGAAAGATCGCATTGCTTATGCCATGATTACAGAGGGTATTGAAAATGGAAAATTAACCGATGGTTCTGTCATTATTGAGCCGACTAGTGGTAATACGGGGATTGGGTTGGCTTTTGTTGCAGCTGCAAAAGGATTTGAGTTAACACTTGTTATGCCAGAAACAATGAGTATTGAACGCCGTAATATTTTAACAGCACTTGGTGCGAATTTAGTTTTAACACCTGGTGTACTTGGAATGAAAGGCGCAATTGAAAAAGCAAAAGAATTATTAGAGGTAATTCCAAATAGTGTGATGTTGCAACAATTTGAAAATCCAGCCAATCCACAAATTCATCGCCTCACAACAGCGGAAGAAATTTGGCGTGATACAGATGGGAAAATTGATGTATTTATTTCAGGTGTTGGAACTGGCGGAACGATTACGGGGGTTGGGGAGGTCTTGAAAGAAAGAAATCCAAATATCAAAATTGTTGCTGTTGAGCCAACTGCATCACCTGTTTTGTCAGGAGGAAAACCAGGACCGCATAAAATTCAAGGTATTGGGGCTGGATTTGTTCCGAAAATATTAAACACAGAGGTCATCGATGAGATTATAACAGTTAGTAATGATGATGCCTTTTTAACATCAAGAGAATTAGCGCAAACAGAAGGGTTACTTGTTGGTATTTCATCAGGAGCTGCGATGTATGCTGCTAAAGTATTAGCTAGTCAAGAACAGTACGCAGGTAAACGAATTGTGGTGCTTTTACCTGATACTGGTGAACGTTACTTATCAACGGGATTATATCAAGCTGAATAAAAAAACAGACTCCTAAATGTAATGATTTGGGAGTCTGTTTTTAGTTAAAGATGAGCTAGTTAATGTCAATAACTCGACGTTCAACAAGCGTCATATCTTTTTTTGGTAAGGTAATCGTTAATATTTGTTGTTTAAAAATTGCATGTATTTTATGTGTTTCAACGTCGGATACATTAAGTGTTTGTTTCATAAAATTGGATTGATATGATTGGAAATTAGCATCGCTTATTTGTGTTTTTTGCTCAATCGAGATAATAAGTAGATTGTCTTCAAGAACTAATTTCACAGCCTCTTTATTTAGATTAGGTAGTGAGAGAGTGGCAACATATTGGAATCCTTCATCTTTAACCTCTAAAGGTTTGAACGATCCGACATGAGGTTGAACGGTTGTAACAAAAATATTTTCCATTTGGTTGATTAAATCAAACACATTAAATGCTGCACTATTTTCTTGACTGTCCACAAATGTTGATAAATTAAACATGGGTTATACCTCCTATTTTTAACAAAGTTAAGAAATCACACGCTATATGTTATGTCAAAATAAGAAATGTGTTAATAATATTTTGGAATCATTGTAATGACATAAAGGCTATGATAAACTGAAGAAAAAATAGAATTGGTGATGATGTGAATATAATTGAAATTGCACGTCTAGCAGGCGTCTCAAAATCAACGGTTTCAAGGTATTTAAATGAAGGGTATGTCAGTGATGAATCAAGAGATAAAATTCAAAAAGTGATGGATGAAACAGGCTTTGTTCCAAAACGACATGCACAAAGTATGAGAACGAACAAAAGTCATTTAATTGCGGTCATTGTGCCTAAAATTAGCACAGAAACTGCATCAGCTGTCATTGAAGGTATAACAGCTAAAATTGCTGAAGAAGGTTATGAACTCATCATTGCAAATACAAATTTAAGTACAGAAAAAGAGAAAGATTACTTAAATCTTTTTAAAACAAATTATGTTGATGGCATTATTTTTATGGCGACTCAACTAGATGATGACCACTTACGTCTAATGGAGCAATTAGAAGTTCCGATTGTGGTGGCAGCACAAAAAGTGGAAGGGTACTCTTATGTGACTAATGCGAATTACGAAGCAGCTAAGGAGGCGGTATCGTATATTATTTCGAACCACCACCACCGCATAGGATTTATTGGCGTTAGTGAAGACGATGAAGCCGTTGGAATAGACCGTAAAAAGGGATACTTAGATGCTTTAAAAGAAGCAAATATAAAAAAAGAAGATCAACTTATTACAATGGGAGACTTTTCAATCGAAAGTGGAAATAAATTAGCACAACAATTAATGTCGCAAGAAAATAAACCGACTGCCATTTTTGCAGCAACGGATCATTTGGCCATTGGGGCGATAGATTATTTAAAAAGTGCAGGTTATGATGTTCCAAAAGATGTTGCTGTTATGGGGATTGGGGATTCTAGAATTAGTTCTTTTGTAACGCCGAAACTAACAACTATTTCTTACCCTTATCACGAATTAGGTATGACATGTGCAGACGTTTTATTAGACTCAATGAAGCAGCCGATTCAAGAAAGTAAAAAAAATGTAAGCCATTTTATTTTAGGTTATAGACTTATTGAAAGGGATAGTGTATAATAATCTCACGTTAGAGGTTATTATTTTTTTGAATGAGATGGTAACGTTCCCATAAGAGAGCTTGATTAATGGACTATAATTTTTTTTCACATTGTGGGAACGTTCCCTCACTGTAGAAATGTTTAATAATTAAAAGTTTGAATACACTAATAACAAGTTTCTATAAAGTAACAGAATCATCAAAAGTAATAATTGCTACTGTAAATCGTGAGAATTGAAAAGCCATCCCAAAATAGCTTCAATAATCACACAAATCAACTTATTAATATAAATATTTCAGGAGGAAATATAATGGCTACTATGACTAAAGAACAAACTGCCGCATCGATTTTAGAATTAATTGGTGGACAGGAAAATATTGTTAGTGCTGCCCATTGTGCAACACGATTACGTTTAGTGTTAAAAGATGAATCACTTGCAAATAAAGAAGAAATTGAGAAACTTGATTTAGTTAAAGGGGTTTTCTCAACAGGTGGACAATTCCAAATTATTATTGGTCAAGGGATTGTAAATGGTGTTTACGCAGAACTTGCAAATCTTGCTGGCATTAAAGAAATGAGCACAAGTGAAGTAAAAGAAGCTGCAAAAGATAATCAAAAAATGAACCCATTCCAAAAATTAGCTCGCACATTATCAAATATTTTCGTGCCAATTATTCCGGCTATTGTTGCAGCGGGGTTATTAATGGGATTATTAGGTGCGGCCACTAAATTTGGTTTAGATGTGTACGCTGATTCATGGTGGTTTATGATGTTAGATATGTTCTCATCAGCTGCCTTCATCTTCTTACCAATCTTAGTTGCGATTTCTGCGGCAAAAGAGTTTGGTGCTAATCCTTATTTAGCTGCAACAGTTGGGGGAATTATGATTCACCCAGATTTACAAAATGCTTGGACATCAGGTGAAGGTTATGAGACGTTAAAAGTCTTTGGTGTCATTGATATGCCATTACTTGGTTATCAAGGAACTGTTTTACCGATTTTATTAGTCATCTTCATCATGGCGTTTTTAGAAAAACGCATCCGTAAAATCGTACCAAATATTTTAGATATTTTATTAACACCATTATTAACAGTATTAATTACTGGGTTCTTAGCATTAGCAGTTATTGGGCCGCTTGCGAATACAGTTGGACAAGGGATTTCTTGGTTCTTAGCTTATGCTTTAGAAAACTTTGGATTATTTGCTGGATTAATCTTTGGTGGTTCATATTCTTCAATCGTTGTGACAGGAATTCACCATAGCTTCCATGCTGTAGAACTTGGATTAATTTCAGACACAGGTGTCAATACGTTATTACCAATCTGGTCAATGGCTAACCTTGCACAAGGGGGAGCAGCCTTTGCTGTTTACTTCATGACTAAAAATGCTAAAACAAAGAGTATTGCTCTTCCATCAGCAATTAGCTGTTTATTCGGGATCACAGAAGCAGCCATTTTTGGAGTTAATATTCGCTACGGTCGTCCATTTATTGGAGCTGCAATCGGTGGAGCCGTTGCCGGAGCTTACGTTGTCTTTACAAAAGTTGCGATGACAGCTGTTGGGGTAACCGGTGTTCCTGCTATTACGATTACAACAGCAGACTCAATGCTGAATTATGTAATTGCAATGGTGATTGCATTAGTTGTTTCATTCATTGCAACATGGATTTTAGGAATTAAAGAAGACAAATAATACGGAATTAAATACGATGGGTAATGAAAGGGAACTTTTATTATCCATCTTTTATTAAGAAGCAAAATTGTAAGTGTTTGCTTAATAAATCATACAATTTGTGATTTGTGTTAAACTATAAATATTAAATTCAAAGGAGATATTAGCATGAAAAAAGTAATTGCCATTGGAGAAGCATTAATTGATTTTATACCTGTTCAAAAAGGTGTTGGATTAAAAGACGTTGAAGGATTTCTAAAAGTACCAGGAGGAGCGCCGCTAAACGTTGCTGCAACTGTTGCAAAAATGGGTGGCCGTGCTCAAATGTTAACTAAGCTTGGAACTGATGGATTTGGAGATGCAATTCTTGAAGAAGTCAGTCCACTTGGTGTTGATGTATCAAAAGTATATCGCACAAAAGAAGCGAATACCGCACTTGCTTTTGTTTCATTAAAAGAAGATGGTGAGCGTGATTTTTCATTTTATCGTAACCCTAGTGCGGATATGTTATTAAGTGAGTCTGAAATTGAAGAAGCTGACTTTGTAGAAGGATCAATTTTACACTTTTGCTCAGTTAGCTTAATTGATGCACCGATTAAACAGGCGCATAAAAAGGCGATTGAATACACATTAAAGCATAACGGAATGATTAGTTTTGACCCTAATGTCAGATTACCATTATGGGAAACACCAGAAGCATGTCGCGAAGCGATTTTAGAATTTTTACCACTTGCTCATATTGTAAAAATTAGTGATGAAGAATTAGAATTCATTACAGGTATTAAAGAAGAAGCGGCGGCCTTACAATCTTTATTTGTTGGAAATGTAGAAGTCGTTATTTATACAAAGGGAACAAATGGCTCAGATTTCATTACTAAAAACAACAAAGTATCGGTTGAGTCATTTGTTGTGCGTGCCGAAGATACAACAGGAGCAGGAGACTCATTTATCGGTTCATTCTTATATCAAATGGCACAAACAGTTCAAAACATAGACGAATTAGTACATTTAGAAGATAAAATAGTTGCTAACATGTTAACGTTCTGTTCAGCAACAGCAGCATTAACTGTATCAAAAAAAGGTGCCATCGGGGCATTACCTTCAAAAGAAGAAGTTAAAACGTTAATGGCGAAATAAGAAGGGATTAGCATATGAAACAACAAGAGTTTATCCAAAAGATTCAAGCACAAAAAGATTACATTTTACAATCAGTAAATAACGATGAGTGGCGCAATGCCTATCATTTAATGGCACCGATTGGCTGGATTAATGATCCAAATGGGTTATGTTATTTTAAAGGAGAATATCATGTCTTTTATCAATATTCACCGCTTAACGCCAATGGCGGATTAAAATTTTGGGGTCATTATACGTCTAAAGACTTAGTGAATTGGACGGAGCACGATGTGGCTTTATATCCAGACATAGCTGAAGATATTGATGGTGTGTACTCAGGTTCTGCTATTGTTCATAATGATGAGATGTATTTAATTTATACAGGAAATGTTAAACATACAGATGGTGATTATGATTATATTTTAAGCGGTCGTGAACAAAATGTGATTGTGGTTAAAAGTTCTGACGGGTATCATTTTTCTGATAAAACAGTTGTCTTACGCAATGAAGATTATCCAAGCAATATGGGCTTACATGTTCGTGATCCCAAGGTGTGGAAAGAAGATGACACGTTTTATATGGTGCTCGGTGCTCGTTCTGTCGATGATCAAGGATATGTCTTATTGTATCAATCAAAAGACTTATTTAACTGGGAGTATGTGAGTACGCCAGCGGGTGGACTTGATGGAATGGGGTATATGTGGGAGTGTCCGGACCTTGTCAAAATTAACAATCAAGATGTCTTTATTTTCTCGCCACAAGGGTTAGACTCAGAAGGTTATAAGTATCAAAATGTGTATCAAAGTGGTTATGCATTAGCATCGTTTGATGAATCAAAACAACATTTAGCGTTAGGTGAATTTATTGAGTTAGATCGTGGATTTGATTTTTATGCGCCACAAACGTTCGTTGATGAACAAGAACGCGTCATTATGATTGGGTGGATGGGTGTTCCAGATGCGGTTGAGCACGTCAATCCAACAGTTGAAAAAGGATGGCAACATGCGTTAACACTGCCACGTGAATTGAAATTAATCAATAATAAGTTATATCAAGTGCCAGTAGAAGAATTAAAATCACTGCGTAAAGATGAAACAAAGATGTCTGACCTTGTTTTAGGTGATGAGGTGTCATTAGAACTGTTCCAAAGTCATACGTTTGAATTAAAGGCTGAATTTAGTCAAATGACGGCGTTTAAATTAGGATTACGTCATGACTGTGAGTTAGTCTTTGATAAAGGTGTGTTTACATTATCACTTGGTCGTAGCGGCTATGGTCGCGATGCTCGTTCAGTTGAAATCGACGCGATTTCAGAGCTAACGATTTATTCAGATCAATCCGTTTTAGAAATTTATTTAAACGGTGGTGAGGAAGTATTCACAACGCGTATTTATAACGAAGGGCACGACACGCAATTAAGTGTAAGTGGAAATGGAAGCTTAACTTTAACGAAGTGGGAGCTATAAGAAAAGGGGTGAAACAGCACAGCTGTTTCACCCCCTTTTCAATTTTTTGTATTTAGTTTAAAGTAAATTAAACTAAAACTTTGACTGTTTCTTTTGCTATTCAAACTTATCAAAATAGTCTGTTTTCTAATGCAACGGGCATTTAGTATTCCATAAGCGATAAAACAACAACGACAATAGTAATAACGAAACTAAAAGAAATAATGGCTCTTTCTTTTGATGTCAGATTAACAGCATAATTCATAATCTGTTTGTTAAACAGTCCAATAATAATTGTAGCTGTAATGATCAGGTAATGTCCATTTTTAATTAAGAAGAGATAAAATATCAGAGTTAAACTATTTATTACAATACATGCTAAAACTGGATTTTTATATAAAGTATTCGTCATAGCTATTCCCCTTTACATAACGATTAACGCTACATCTATCACACAAAACCTACTACTATTTAATAACTGCAACTGTGATGTTATTTTTGAATTTAGATAATAACAATAAAGTTTAATAGAGCTTTAAATTAAAATATATATTGAAGTAAATCGTTTTAGGAAGAACGATGGTAGAAACATTAAACCCATAATTAATGAAGAGGGTAGCGCAAGATTCGAAATGAGTAGGCGGATAAGAAAAGGCAGGATTATGTTTTTTTATGAACATAAAAATAACAGGTGTTGGAGTAACTTACCACCACCTGTTATTTTATAGCTTATATTATGCGCGAGGATTAATATCTCGGCGCGGAATATTGAATCTAATTTTTCGTTCAATGGCATTGAACTCTTCAAAGTCTTTAGGTGCGACGAACATACACGTATAGCCGTGCTCACCAGCACGTCCTGTACGACCGATACGGTGAATGTACGTCTCAGGTGTTTCAGGAACATCATAGTTATAAATATGAGTAACCCCTTCAATGTCGAGTCCGCGAGACGCGACATCGGTAGCAATTAAGTATTGAAGCTTCGCATCTCTAAATGATTTTAAGATGCGCTCACGTTTGTTTTGTGCAATATCACTGTGGATAACTTCCGAATTAAAGCCACGCTTTTTCATACCTGCTTGGAGCGCGTCAGCGCGACGTTTTGTTCGACAGAAGATAATACCAAGGAATGGATTGTCTTCTGCTAACGCCATACATAAAGCATCTTGTTTCCAACGGTCTGTTGTTTCAACAACTTCTTGCTTAATCGTGCTCAGTGTCACTTCTTTCTTTTTAACTGAAATGACAGCAGGTTCATAACAGTAACGATACGCCAAACGTTTAACATTTGGGTTCATCGTGGCAGAGAAGCAAAGTGTTTGACGATTACGCGGCGTTGCTCTAAAGATTTGATCGATTTCATTTTTGAATCCCATTAATAAAATTTGATCGGCTTCATCTAAAACAACTGTTTTTAATTTATCAAATGAGATACTTTTACGTTCTAAGTGGTCAATAAGTCGTCCAGGTGTTGCAATAACGATTTGGATATTTCCTTTTAATTTATTTAATTGAGCTCCAACATCTTTACCACCGTATAGTGATAAAACATTGATGTTTTTAGCTTGCGCTAATTTGTTGGCTTCTTCTGTTATTTGAAGCGCAAGTTCACGCGTAGGTGTTACGATGAGTGCTTGAATTTGATTGACTTCAGGATTAAGATTTTCAAAAATCGGAATTAAAAAGGCAAGCGTCTTTCCTGTACCGGTTTGAGCTTCAGCAATAACATCTTTATACGTTTTAATAACGGGGATGCATTCCTCTTGGATTGGAGTTGGGACTGTAATCCCTTGTTTTTTTAATTGATTTGTAATTGTTTCGCTTATTCCTAATGAGTTAAAGTTCATGGTTGTGATTCCTTTCGTGGTTAAACGTTTAATAGCTGTTTAATTCTAACATAAAATGAGAGCTTGTGTTATTATATTTAGCAAATTATCGATTACTATTTCAAAAATAAAGAAAAAGCTTATGATTAAACCTCTCTCTAGTGTTTAATGATAAGCTTTTATATATGTAAAACACTCCCTAATCGATAAAATTCTTAACCCCTATTAAGAATCTTATGGCTTTATTTTAGCGTTTACGAGAGCGGTTTTAAAGTGTTCAATTGCGCACACTAAAAGATTTCACAATAAATTATTATAAAATAACAAATTTTACTGGAAGAATGTTACAACACTTCTCATTTATGGTAAAATTAAAGTGACGTTTTTTTCATTTATTTACATGACAAGAGGGGGGCTTATACATGATATGGAAAGACTTAAGTTTAGAAAGTAGCTTGCAGTCGCTTTTAATTGATGAAGAAAATTCAATTAATAAATTGTATGCGTATGCGGGAGAGTTGGCTTGTCATGATCCTAAAAAAGCTCAAAAACTTTTAGAACGGGTGTTGGGCTATGCAAAAGATCATCACTTACTGCGTTCAGAAGCGACAATTTTAACGATACTTGGTTATCTATGTATTGATAATGGTAATTATATAAAGGGAATTGAGTATCACGCAAGAGCGAGCTCTTTGTTTGAAGAGCTTAAAGATACAGAAGGGGTCTTAAAAACATGTAACGGTTTAATGTATATGTATTTTTGTTTAGGGATGTATGATTCAAGTATGGATTGGGCAACGAAAGGGTTAAACTTAGCAGAAGAAACCAACAATAAAAAATATTTACAAATCCTTTTAACGAATATTGCGCAAAATTACTTGATGTTAAAGCAGTATGATGAAGCAAAACAAGTTATTTCTTCTTTAAAGGGAATAGAATGTGAACAATCTTCTGTTTATGATGTTGTGTTTCAACAAATCATGGCGGAAATTTATCTAATAGAAAATAATTTAAAGATGGCTGGTTATGCGATTAATCAGGCGATTCGTTTAGCTAGACATCACAATTATGAACGTCTACTGATTGAGTGTTATGTGACGCATGGCAAGATCAAGTACGCATTAGGACAAATGAATCAAGTCAATGCGCTATATGAAGAGATTTTTAAGTTAACACAAAAAGAAGAGTATATTGAGGTTCAAATGAATGCCTTAATAGATTTTGGGAAAATGGAAGTTGAATTAGGACGAAATCTAGAGGCAGAGACATCGCTGTTACAAGCTTATCAAATAGCAGAAAAACTTATGATGCCTATTCCATTTGTACAAGTAAGTGATTGTTTAATTGATTTATATAAGAAACAAAATAAGTTTGAGACGGCACTACATTTTCTTGAATTGAAAATTGAATTTGAAAAGCAACTCGAGACTAGAAAAAGTGAGCTGTGGGCAGCGAAGTTAAAACATGAAAAATCAGTGAGTGAAGCGAAATTGTATAAAGAATTATGTGAAGAGATTTTCTTGATTTCGAATATTGGCCGCGTGCTAACAAGTAATTTGACTTATAATGAGTTGCTAAAAAAAATGGCAGACGAATTATCAAACTTAATGGAAGTGACTATTTTAGGTCTGAGTGAATATGAGGAAGAATCAGGTCAATTAAATTATTTATTATTCAATAGTTCGGGGGATAGTGTTGATCATGGGGTTATTTCTTGCGATAGCCAAACTAGCTTAGGTGTGTATTGTATTAAAAATGAATGTACTATTTTAATGCATGATGTTTTAAATGAATATACAAATTATATTCCGAAAAAAGATAGATTTAAAATTATTCGTGAAGGTGTTCAATCTGTTATGATGTGTCCGTTACTTTTAAATAATAAGGTTAAAGGATTTATTACAGTTCAAAGTTATCAAAAGTCAGCGTATACAAATAATGATTTAAATAAATTAAATCTCCTGGCTTCTTATGTTGCTGTGGCGTTTGAAAATGCAAAATTATATCGTCAGACACATTATTTAGCTACGCATGATTCGTTAACAGGACTATTAACGCGAATTGAAGTGTTTAAAAAAGGCCAGGAGTTATATAAACAACTGGATGCGTCTAATACATTGTGCGTGCTCATGTTAGATGTCGATTATTTTAAAAAGATTAATGATCAATACGGACACCAAGTCGGGGATCAAGTATTAGTTGAAATGGGCAATTTATTAAAAAATAAAGTGAGTCAAAATATAACGATTGGTCGTTATGGTGGCGAGGAATTTCTTATTTTCTTAAATGGTTATTCAGAGCCTGAATGTGTATTATTTGCAAATCAATTAAGAGAAGATATTGCGCAACTAAAAGTGATGATTAATGATGAAAAAACACTAAACATTACAGCAAGTTTTGGTGGTTATCAATTTAATAAAAAAGAGATTACATTAGATAAAGGCATTTATTATGCTGATTCAGCGTTGTATCAATCAAAACATAATGGTCGCAACTTAGTGACGTTTTACGCCTAAAAACCACCTAAGGTGGTTTTTTTAGATTAAGTCAATCATTAGTCAGTTTAGGAGCGTGACAACACAAATCATACTAAAGATATGAGGAATAGTGGGATTTAAAAGCTATCCATGTTCTAATGCGATAAAAGATGAGCACAGCGGCTAAATTAAGAATATGATAGAAGTGTATAGCAAGTATTATAATAAATCTGAATATATTAGTTATAGTATATCTTTTTAATTTTGTATAGATATAAAGTAGAGGGTAGATAATTACAGTGAGATGAGCACGTGATTGAAGATACGAGTCGGATGATGTTTATTTAAAAAAATTTAAATTAAAGCATCGTAGGCTAAATCTATTAATAGTGATGCTCCCTTATTACTAAGAAAAAAATATTAAAAATGAGGATACAATAAAAGATTGTAAAAAACACATGAAATGGTGAAGTTAACTTAATTAAATAACGTCATTTTTATGGTTAAAGGTGTTAAACTAGCACAAACTGAATATAACGATAAAATTTTACCATGATATACATAGCAAATCGATTTTATTTGATTAAGGGGGAATGAGCATGGCAACGGAAGAAAAAGTATCTGCCTATTTAGATGAATATAATAAAATTACAGTTTTGGTGCCAAAAAGTTACTATGAAGGGAATATAGCACCGTTTAAATTGTGTAACTGTAAAACAGATACTATTTATGAAATGAAAGTTGAAGAAAAACATGATTTTGGAATTTCTTTTAAGTATGTATTATCTATTCAAGGGTTTTTAGAAGTCGGAAGACATTATGAATTGATTGATTGCTATCATAATCGAAGCCCATTATTGCTTGGGTATATCGCAAGAACATTGGAGTTTGATAAACGTCATTATTATAATGGAGATGATTTAGGGCCTTCTTATTCAAAAGGAAAAACGCGATTTAAAGTCTGGTCACCCACAGCAACAGATGTGGAACTGTTACTCATTACAGATCAAAAAAGTAGTTTGCGTAAAATGAAACGTTGTCCAAAAGGTGTCTGGGATATTACCATTGAGGGTGATTTAGAGTATGCAAAATATCGTTACCGCATAACGAATAATTTAGTCAAACAAGAATCTATTGATCCGTATGCAACAGCGTCGTGTGAAAATGCAGAGTACAGTATGGTTATTGATCCATTAAAATGTGTTCAGATAAATCATGACTTACATCCCCCTTTAAAACAACCGACAGATGCTATTATTTATGAAGTGAGTATTCGGGATATAACGATAGACCCTTCATCGGGTGTAGCACTTCGTGGTAAATATTTAGGATTAGCTGAGATGCATACAAAAACAGAGGGTGAGTATCCAACAGGATTAGCTTATTTAAAGTCGTTAGGTGTGACACATATTCAACTCTTACCCATTTTTGATTTTGAAGGTGTTGATGAACTAAATCAAACTGCTGCTTATAATTGGGGTTATAATCCAAGTCAATACAATGTGCCAGAAGGAAGTTATGCAACGGATGCAAAAGACCCGTATGCTAGAATAAATGAATTAAGAACTTTAATTAATACCATTCATGAACAGGGGATGGGTGTTATTATGGATGTGGTGTATAATCATGTCTTTGATCGAAAAACACATCCGTTTGATGCCATTGTTCCAACATATTATTATCGTTATGATTATCAAGGGATGGCCTCAAATGGAACAGGTTGTGGAAATGATTTAGCCACAGAGCGTTTAATGGTTCGAAAATATATATTAGATTCTGTTCGTCTATGGGTTGAAGAATATGGGGTTGATGGTTTTAGATTTGATTTGATGGGCATTTTAGATGTTGATACGATGAACGAGGTTAGAATGCTTTGTGATGAACTAAACCCAAGTCTATTAGTTTATGGAGAAGGATGGGACATGGCAACGCCATTACTTCAACATCAAAAAGCAGCAAAATTTAATGCCTATATCATGCCAAACATTGCTCATTTTAATGATGAGTTTAGAGATAATATTAAAGGCCATACGTTTAATCAACAAGATAGAGGATTAGCCTTAGGGAATTTTGGCTATGCCAATATCGGTAAACAATTGCTCGCAGGAAGTGCTGGTTTACAAGAAGGCGAGAGTTATACTTTTTATCAGCCAGCTCAAAGTATAAATTATATTGAATGTCATGATAATCATACGTTGTGGGATAAAATGGCGCTCTCTAATGGTGATGAATCTGAAGGAACCCGTAAAAAAAGACAGCTATTAGCCACAGCGATGGTCTTATTTTCACAAGGGATTCCGTTGCTTCATTGTGGGCAAGAGTTCTTCCGAAGTAAAAATGGCGTTGAAAATAGTTATAATGCATCCGATAGGATTAACTGTATTAATTGGGGTAAAGTTGCCCAAGAAGCGCAGGCTATTAATTTAATAAAAGGATATATTAAGATTAGAAAGCACCACAAAGCTTTTAGATTTGATAGTGCCTATTTAGTAAAAAAACATTTACGTATTTTCTATCACCACCAATCTGTGATAGAATATAGTTTGAAAAATGTTAAGGAATATGGCGATTGGGATGAGATAAGAGTCTTTTTCAATACACAAAATAAGTCATTTGAGATTCCCGTGATGGCAAAAGGATTTAATCTTATTGCTCATGATGAAGCAAGTGGTATTGAGCCGATTGGAACGGTTGAAAATGTGATCCCAATTAAACCTTTAAGTACAACCATTGTTGTGAAAAAAGTAGACTAAACAGGGTGACCTATTAAATTTGTAACTGATGAATCAAATACATGTAGGTTCTAACACTTTTAAGGGAGTATAACCCTTTTAAGTGGTCATGATACTCATGATAAATTAGAAAAATCCTTAGCGTTGCTAAGGATTTTTAATTAATAAGATTGGAGACGTTTAAAAATGGAACAAATCAACATGAAAATAGTCGGAGTAGAAGATCCATTAATATTAAATGGGATGGCAGTGTTAAACCAATCCTTTTTTGATAAATCAACGGTTAATGAGGAAGAAGAAGCTGATTTAACCGTTTGTTTTACAGAAAAGATAGAAGCGAACGACATTCTTATTACGGGAACGCTTGGAGAATTCGTTAAAGAAGTAAGACGCGAACTAGTCGTTTTAGAAGAAGGTAAAGTTAGAAAGTATGCTTATTTAGCTGTTTATTTATTATTATTACAATCGTATACGAATCAAGTTCAATCTTGGGGATTGCTAACGGGGATGCGACCGACAAAGCTTGTTCATAATATGAAAAAGAAAGGTCAAAGTGATGCCGCAATAAAACAGTATATGCAAGAAGAGTATCTAGTATCAGATGATAAAATTGATTTATTATTGCAAGTGGCAAATCATCAATTAGCGGTCATTCCTGATTTTTATGAGATTGATAAAGAAATTAGTATTTATATCGGGATTCCATTTTGCCCGACGAGATGTGCCTATTGTACGTTTCCAGCCTATGCACATGAACCGTTTAAAAAATGGGTTGAACCATTTTTGGAAGCATTGCTAGAAGAAATTAATATTGTAGGTGCTTATTTAAAAGAATCAAAGGTTTCTGTGACAAGTATTTATTTTGGAGGCGGAACAGCGACAACACTTGAGCCTGAACAACTTGAAAGGCTATTTAAAGCTGTGTATGAAAAAATTGGAACCCCCTCAACAGTACGAGAAATTACGGTTGAAGCAGGGCGTCCGGATACGATTTCAGCTGAGAAGTTAGCACTGATGAAGCAGTACCAAATACATCGAATTAGCATTAATCCTCAATCATTTAATCAAGAAACACTCGACCGTATTGGACGTCACCATTCTGTTGAAGATGTGATTGAAAAATTTGAGATGGCTAAAGCTTACGAGATTGATAATATTAATATGGATATTATTATTGGACTGCCAGGCGAAGTTGAAAAGGACGTTGCGCATACGTTATCCGTATTAGAAAAAGTGCAGCCTGAATCATTAACGGTTCACATGCTAGCTTTTAAACGCAGTTCAAAAATTACGCAAAATAGAGGACTATACACAACGGCATCAAAAGAACAACTAAAGAATATGGTTCAAATGACTTATGATTTTGCAACTCATCAGGCGTATCTACCGTATTATTTATATCGCCAAAAAAATATATCAGCGAATATGGAGAATATCGGTTATTCAAAACTAGGGCAGGAAAGTATTTATAACATCTTAATTATGGAAGAAGCACAAAATATTTTGGGGCTTGGAGTTGGCGCTTCAAGTAAATATCGAATGGGGACATCAGTTCATAATCCCAAGGATCTAAAAACATATATTGAGTCTCATAAAGACTATGCACATAAGAAAATTGAAACACTCATTGAAAGTTTTAAACATGGCGATACAAAAGCTTAAACTAGATTGTTGCCAAGCACATTGACTCATAAAAAAAATCACCGATTTATCATCGGTGATTTTTTTATATTCATTTTATTCAGATTCTACAATTGATGCTACAATCGTATCGTAGCGGTCTTGTAAAGTTTCACTTGTAAACTTGAAGTTTGCTTCTTCACGATATTTGATTAAAATAAGCTCAAGTTTTGTTTGAGTATATTCTTCTTGACGAGCTGTATAATCTAATTCTTCTTTCATATCTTCATATGATTGTTTTTCAGCTTCATCATATTTGTAAATAATATGATATCCATACTGTGTTTCAACAGGTTCAGCTGTATAAGTTCCAACTTCTAAAGCAAATGCTGCTTCTTCGAATTCAGCAACCATATCGCCTTCACTGAAAGCACCTAAATCCCCACCATTTGTAGCACTTCCAGTATCTGTACTATGTTCAATTGCTAATTCTTTGAAGGCTTCTTCTTTGTCTTCTGCAGCATCAAGTTGAGTGATTAATGCTTTAGCTTCTTCTTCAGTTTCAACTAAGATATGGTATGCACTAATGTCTGGTTTAGATGTCTCATATAATTCTTTAAGTTTATCTTCTGAGATTGGGTATTCAGCTTCAAATACCATCTCTTGTAATTTAACTAATTCGAAGTAATCGTAAATTTCTTGATCATCATTTAAACCGTATTGTTTCATATACGCATAATAATTTTCACCTAAGGCAACTTTGAACTCATCAATTGTTGCTTTTACTTCTTTTTCATCAACCTTATATTTTGATTCTAAAATGTGCTGATCGACTAAAGATACACCTGTTGATAATCCGTAAGCTGATTCTAAAGATGCATACACCTCGTCAAGTGTATATGATTTAGCATCTGTTTTAGCTAGGACATCAGCTGTTTCTTTTGTTGCAGTGTAGTCTGTATCGACTGTTTTATATTGTTCTTGTAAGAATTCATTATAAATGACGAATCCAACTTCAGCACGTTCTTTAGCTAAAGCAGCTGTCGTCACTTCATTTGTCATTTTAGAAGTGTATAATTTTTCTTCAATAGTAGAACGAACATCTTCTAAAGCAGGAACTTCAGTCTCTTCTTCAGTTTCTTCTTCTTCAGTCTCTTCCTCTTCATCCGTTGCCACATAATTTTCTTCATAGTAAGCTTGGATTTCTTCTTCAGTTAAAGTAATTGAGGCTTTAACTGCAGCTTTACGAAGTAAGTTAGTTTCTAAATAAATACGTAATTCTTCTTCAGAAGAGAATCCTTGTGCTTTTAAAAACTGATCAAAATCTTCGTAAATCGTTTTGTAAGTATCGATTGCTGTATCGATTTCCTCGTTATCAATTTCATATTTTGCTGATAAGACATCGTAATCAACAAGATCTAATAATGCAGTAAGTCCATAGTCTTCTACCATTGCGTTAAATACATCTTGTTTTGTTACATTATATCCGTCAGTTGTAATGAAATTTTCATTCCCATTTGGCAGAGTCACTACTTCCTTGTCAGATGAACAAGCTCCAAGTGTTAAGCTGCACACTACTGCTGCTAATGCAACGAAGTGTTTTTTCATCGCGTCCACATCCTTCTCATAATTTTATAACGTGTTAATCTTACCATTTTTAAAATTGTCAAACAATAGTAAAAGTGTAGGTTTTTGTGTATTTTGCGTAAAAAAAATATAGATATAATTTGAAAATTAGGAACATGTAACAAATTAAAAAATAAAAGATCATAGAAATAGGTTTTTGCTTATTTTGTCTAAAAATAGATACCAATTTTAAAAATTACCATAGTATATATTAGCTCAGGAAACTGTGTGGGAAGACACGAAAGGAGTTGATAAGAATGTGTGGAAATAACTGTGCATTTATCTTAGTATTATTCATCTTATTAGTAATCATTGGTTGCGGATGCAATCGAGTTTGTTGCTAATTCGTTTGAATACTCAATTTAAGTCAAGAGACCTTTGGGTTATGAATTAGGACATAACTCAAGGGGTGTGGAGAGAACTTAAGGAGTTGAGACAATGTTCGGAAATAATTGTGCATTAATCTTAGTGTTATTTATTTTATTAGTGTTAATTGGCTGCGGATGCCACCAAGCTTGCTAATAAAATATTTATCTTCCAATACAGGTTATAGGATATGCATTGACCTGTTAAAGTTAAAATGAAAATAAAACGAGGTGTGAAAATCATGTGTGGAAATAACTGTGCATTTATCTTAGTATTATTTATCTTATTAGTTATTGTTGGCTGCGGTTGCGGTCGTGCTTTCTGTTAAGAAGCAACATGACTAACAAGTTACAAAAAAATATAAAAAATAGCTTTAATAAAATAGAAACAATCAAATTAAAACGAGGTGTGAAAATTATGTGTGGAAATAACTGTGCATTAATCTTAGTGTTATTTATTTTATTAGTATTAATCGGCTGCGGATGCAATTACGGCTGCTAATAAAGTAACCCATAAGCTTAGTAAAATAGCCAACCAGTTTTAAAAAATTGGTTGGCACCAAATGAAGAGTGGTTGAATAATATAATCTTGAGAGGAGTTGAAAATTATGTGTGGAAATAACTGTGCATTCATCTTAGTGTTATTTATCTTATTAGTTATCATCGGCTGCGGATGTGGACGCGCTTGGTGCTAATATTCAATAAATTTAAAGAAGTGGAAGGAGTTGAAAAAATATGTGTGGAAATAACTGTGCATTTATCTTAGTATTATTTATTTTATTAGTTATCATCGGATGTGGATGCGGACGTGCTTGGTGCTAATCGTACCTAAACGTTATAAAATAACTGAAGGAAGGGACTTTAGGTCCCTTTTTTTTGTTAGGTCTACATAAGAAGTTCTACTTGAGTTCTCAAACAATACGTCAGTGATCAACTTTCTTCTTTGCGATGTATTAACTGCTAGTTCCACCTTTAAGGTCTTTGTTTATTACTGAAAATAAGCCTTAAAACACTTATGTAAACAACTCGGAGACATAAAGAAAATAGCAATTTATCTGTTGAGTCAATTTGAATCTAACGGCCATAGTTAAAAGAGGAAAAGAATAGATACTGTTAATTTTTAAATGACCTTTCCTAAAGGTAATAGAGAAAGATGTATCTTATCCTTTATGACTTACAGCGTGAAAAAGCCTTAAAAAAGTAGTGTAAATGGGCGAAAAAAACTTTCCCAATGATGTTGAAAATAAGCCTGGAAATAGCCGAAATTAAACCGTTGTTTTTTCGACAATGAGAGCGGTTGACGGCAAAATAGTTTGAAATATGAGAAGAATTTAGGATGTTATTTTAATAAAATGAAAAGGTTTAACTATTAATCAATCGTCGCTCGTTGAATAAGGATAGAGGGTATCGTATAATCAAAATGAAACCATTTAAATAGGGGGAGGTACGTATGGCAAAAGACAGTTTAACTCCAGAAAATTTCGAAAAACTAGAGAATTTTATTAAAGAAAACAGTGGGGAAACTGACGGTATAATGCCGATTTTACATGAAGCTCAAAAGTTATTTGGGTATATTCCGTTGGATGTTCAAAAATTTATTTCAGAAAGAACAGGAATCTCTATTTCACGCATCCATGGTGTAGTTACCTTTTATTCTCAATTCTCAACAGAACCAAAAGGGGACTATGTTGTTGGCGTGTGTCTAGGAACAGCTTGTTATGTAAAAGGGGCTCAGGCTATTTTGGATAAGTTTAAATCTGAACTAGGCATTGGACCAGATGAAACAACTGAAGATGGAAAGTTCACATTAGTTGCTACTCGATGTATCGGTGCTTGTGGTCTTGCACCTGTTATTACCGTCAATGAAGATGTCTATGGAAAGCTGGATGCAAAAGAAGTGCCTAATATCTTAAAGAAATACAACTAGTATTTTTTAGGGAAAAATGTAAGCGGTGTCAATAGGTGTCGAGGTTTTAAAAAAGTTGACTTGAAATGGGGGATAATGGTGAAGATATCATCCATTATTGAACTTACTAATGCAACATGCTTTTACTCATTGTCGCAAGAAGAATTAAATCTCAACATCTCAAATGCTTTTACATGTGACTTAATGAGTGATGTACTAGCATATGTGAATGAAGATATTATTCTGATTACAGGACTTGTACATATTCAAACCTTAAGAACAGCTGAGATGTTAGATATTAAGTGTGTTTTATGTGTAAGAGGAAAGCAACCAGATGAAGCAATGATCGAACTAGCAAAGATCAATAAGATTATCTTATTAGGAACCACTTTAACGAGTTATGAGGCGAGTGGTATTTTATTTCAAGCAGGTCTCAATAGTTTAAACGTAGTCTAACTTATTGGATTTGGGTGATAAAATGACAGAAAGTGTTTCATTTAAGTTTAAAGTAAAATCAGATGACTTTCTCACAGCGGGTCGAGTTGCTAGTGAAATTAAAAAATATTTATTGCAACTCGGAATAGACCCTAAGATTATTAGAACAATTTCAATTTGTGCTTATGAAGCAGAAATGAACCTGGTTATTCATTCACAAGGTGGCGAAATAGAGCTAGAAATCTCTAATAAAAAAATTCATTTGCGCTCTATTGATGATGGACCAGGCATTGAAAATATTAGTTTAGCCATGAAAGAAGGTTATTCAACTGCGTCAGAGAAAGCTCGTGAAATGGGATTTGGAGCTGGAATGGGATTACCTAATATGAAAAAGAATGCTGAATCCTTTGAAATTACCTCATCAAAAGCAGGTACAAAAATAAATATGACATATTCAATTAAACAATAGGGAGGACAGTCAGTATGAGATATGATCATCTTTTAAAAATTAATGCTGATGATTGTATCGGGTGCACAAGATGCATGCGAGTTTGTCCCACTGAAGCGATTAGAATTGTTGATGGAAAAGTTAGATTATCAACTAAGCACTGTGTTGAGTGTGGTGAATGTCTTTTAAACTGTCATTGTCATGCCTTTGTTATAAAAGGTGACGAGTACGAAAGGTTATCGGAGTTTAAATACAATATTGCAATTTTACCCATTGCCATTTATGGAATGGTAAAAGAACAACGTGATATGGGGGTTATCTTTGAAACCTTAACTGATTTAGGATTTGATGAAGTCTTTGAAACATCAACATTTTACGAACTATTAAGTGAGGAAATTGAAGTGTATATAAATGAACACGATCAATATCCATATATATTGACACAATGCCCAAGCATGATAAAGTTCGTTCAAACAAGTTTTCCAGATACAAGTTCAAAGTTTTTGCCGTTTGATTTGCCATTTGAAGTTTGTGCTAAATATCTAAGAGAAATTTATGCTGTTAAATTGAAACTTAATCAGTCTGAAATAGGCATTAGTTATATTAGTGAATGTTTAGCTAATTTACAAGCGATAAAACAACCCTTAGGAAAATTAAAATCTAATATAGATTTAGTTTTTCTTTTATCAACGATCTTTAAAGATATTCTTCAACATCTAAATGTAACAATAGATGATAAATTCACCATTTCGAAAAAAGGAATTCTGTGGTCAAAAGTTGGAGCACTAAGACGAACAACGAATATTATTGATTATTTATCCGTTGATGGGATTAGTCAAGTTGGCAATATTTTAGAAAAAGTAGAACTTGGTCAATTGAATCACATTAAAATTATCGAATGTTATGCTTGTATTGGAGGGTGTGTAGGCGGGACGTTTACACTAGAAAATCCGTTTGTTGCAAAGACTAAAGTGAATGCATTGCATGAAACATTGCAAGAGAATCATAATTTAGAGGTTTATCAAGATTTAAAAGAAAAGTTGAACAAGGACTTTTGGTTGTTTAGCGAACCACTTGAAGGTTCAGCTATTAAAGGATTAGCAGTTGACTTTTTTACGTCATTAATTAAACTACAACAAATTAATGATTTATACGCCAAACTTCCTAAAATTGATTGTTGTGCATGTGGTTCCCCATCATGTCGAGCATTAGCGGAGGATGTAGCTAATGGAATTAAGCAGATGGAAGATTGCGTCGTATTAAATAGAGTAAATGGACGTGATACAGATGAATCTAAAAAATTTAATTAAACATCCTGAAATTGAACTGCTCACCTCATTAGGTGAGACTGATATTTTGTTAAACGGGTGTTACGTTGGGGATTTATTAAGTTGGGTAATGTCTCATGCTAAAACGAATCAATTATGGTTAACGGTGCAATCGCATCCAAATGTCATCGCAATTTCATCATTATTAGAACTTGGAGCCGTTATAATTGTTGAGGGAGCAACTATCCCAAATGAGACCATACAAAAAGCAGAACAAGAAAAGATTGCTTTATTAAAAACAACGTTAAGTGCTGTTGATGTCATCGCCTTATATAACGAGTTAATGAATGAGTAAATATTTTTATGATTTACATATCCATTCTATTTTGTCACCTTGCGCTGATGAGTTTATGACGCCAAATAATATCGTTAATATGGCAAAGTTAAAAGGCTTAGATATTATTGCTGTTACGGATCACAATAGTTCAAAACAAATTGAAGTGATAGTAAAGTTATGCAATGAAATGGGTTTACTTTGTATACCAGGTGTTGAGGTTGAAAGTATAGAAGGGGTTCATTTGTTATGTTATTTCCAAAATGTAGAGAGGCTAGGGTTGATGACACAAAAAATAGACGAATACTTACCTAATATTTCAAATCATGAAACACTATTTGGCTTTCAGGTTGTGATGAATGAATATGATGAAGTGATAGAAAAGGTAGATAAATTATTAATTCAATCAACCCATTTATCAATCGAAGAAATTATCTCTCTAGCTCATGAATTAGACGGGGTTGTCTTTGCTGCACACGTTAATAAAACAAGCCATAATATTTTAGTTAACTTAGGCTTTATCCCAGAAGGACTTCAGTTGGATGGTGTTGAATTAAATCATTTTATTTATACTAATCAAAAGGAAGAAATCCCAGATCAGATTAACCCATTTCCGATTCTTATAAATTCAGATGCTCATTCCTTAGGTGATATTAATGAAGCAATCTATAGTATCGAACTTCCATTCAAAAGTGCCAAGCACTTTATTGCTGTTTTTAAGGAGGAATGAGATGCACGATATTTCTTTGTATATATTAGATTTAGTCATGAATTCAATTGAAGCTGAGGCAACGTTAATAGAAGTATTAATTAAAGAAGATACAGAAGCGGATACCTTAACTCTTTTAATTAAAGATAATGGTAAAGGGATAAGTCCCGATGTAATAAAAAAAGTCAGTGATCCATTTTTCACCACACGAAAAACGAGAAAAGTGGGATTTGGGATTCCGTTTTTTAAGCTCATGATTGAACAGTGTGACGGTGTGTTTTCTCTTGATTCAGAAGTTTTGGCAGGGACTGAAATTAAAGGAATGTTAACACTATCTCACATTGATCGTCCGCCCTTTGGTGATATTCATGAAACGATTCGTACTTTAATACAGATGGAACCAAGCATAGATTTTATTTATAAGCATATTTTTAATCATAGCGTTTATTTTTTTGATACGAGAGTAATTAAGGCGATGATTAATGAAATACCAATTAATCAACCTGAAATTATGGCATGGATTAGAAATGAATTGAATGAGGGAGATTTTTCATATACTTCATACTAAAAATTTAAGAAGGAAGGGGTTATGGTATGAAAACTTTACAAGAGTTAGAACAAATCCGTGAAAAGACGTTAAAAAACCTTCAAGTAAGAGATCATCAATCTCAAGAAACGCGTATCGTGGTTGGGATGGGAACTTGTGGTATTGCGGCTGGTGCTCGCGGTGTGATGAATACTTTAGTTGAAGAAGTGAACACGCGTCATATAAAAGGTGTTTCAATTGTTCAAACAGGGTGCGTTGGGATGTGTGCGCTTGAACCGATGTTTGATGTTTATCATCAAGGTGAAAAAACGACGTATGTTCATATGACACCTGAAAAAGCAAAACGTGTTGTTTTAGAACATATAGTAAATGGCTCAGTTGTTTTAGAATTTACAATAGGAGCACATATTAAATAACCAAATAGAAATGGAGGGGAAAAAATGCAATTTTATCGTTCTCACGTTTTAATTTGTGGGGGTACGGGATGTACTTCATCAAAATCAAATGATATTAAACATGAACTAGAAGCTCATTTAGAAACATTAGGCATAAAACATGAAGTACAAGTTGTCTTAACCGGATGTTTTGGACTTTGTGAAGCGGGACCAATCGTCATTATTTATCCAGAAGGAACGTTTTATTCACACGTTCAAGTTAGTGATGCCTTGCGCATTGCGGAAGAACACTTGTACAAAGGTCGTGTCATTAAAGATTTATTATTTAAAGAAGCGATTGAAAATGATCAAATTAAAGCCGTTAATGAGGTTGAATTCTATGCTAAACAAACGCGTATCGCTTTAAGAAACTGTGGTGAAATTAACCCCGAAGATATTGATGAATATATCGCGCATAACGGTTATAAAGCATTAGGAAAAGCTTTAACAGAAATGTCACGTGAAGATGTGATTGAACAAGTTAAAAAATCAGGTTTACGTGGACGCGGGGGTGGAGGATTCCCATCGGGATTAAAGTGGGAATTCACCTTTAAAGCGGATAGCGATAAAAAATATGTGGCTTGTAATGCTGATGAAGGGGATCCGGGAGCGTTTATGGATCGTTCTATTTTAGAAGGTGATCCACATTCTATTTTGGAGGCCATGGCTATTGCTGGTTATGCAGTTGGTGCTGATACTGGATATATTTATGTTCGTGCTGAATACCCAATTGCGGTTAAACGATTAGAAATTGCTCTTAAACAAGCAAGAGAATACGGCTTGCTCGGAAATAATATATTCGATACAGGCTTTAATTTCGATATTGAAATTCGTTTAGGTGCCGGAGCTTTCGTTTGCGGTGAAGAGACAGCCTTAATTGAATCAATTGAAGGAAAACGAGGAATGCCAAGACCACGCCCACCATTTCCAGCTGTTAAAGGAGTATGGGGAAAACCAACCTTACTAAATAACGTTGAGACGTATGCCAATATTCCAGTTATTATTTTAAATGGAGGCGAGTGGTTCTCCACTATTGGAACAGAGCGTTCAAAAGGGACAAAAGTATTTGCCTTAGGTGGAAAAATTAATAATACAGGACTTGTTGAAATTCCAATGGGAACGACACTTCGTGAAGTTATCTTTGGTATCGGAGGTGGAATTCCTAAAAATAAGAAATTTAAAGCGGCTCAAACCGGAGGACCTTCGGGTGG
>DNGE01000106.1:377-5324 GCA_003486705.1 Bacillota bacterium | reverse complement strand
ATCATGGATGAAGATAACTGTATGGTTGACATCGCACGATTCTATTTAGATTTTACCGTGGATGAGTCTTGTGGAAAATGTACGCCATGTCGTGAAGGAACAAAGCGCTTGTTAGAGTTATTAGATAAAATCACTGAGGGAAAAGGAACGCTTGCTGATTTAGATGAACTTGAAACAGTGTCACACTATATTAAATCATCATCGTTATGTGGTCTTGGACAAACGGCACCGAATCCCGTTTTATCGACATTAAAATTATTTAGAAATGAGTACTTAGCTCACGTAGAAGATAAAAAATGTCCTGCAGGTGTTTGTACAAATTTATTAGAATACTACATTACAGATAAATGTATTGGATGTGGAATGTGTGCTAAAGCATGTCCTGCAAATTGTATCTCAGCTACGGGTGACGTCGTAAATGAAAAAACAGGACGTCGTCGTCATATTATTGACACAGAGAAATGTATAAAATGTGGAGCTTGTATAACAGCTTGTCCACCAAAAATCAGTGCTGTTATTAAACGATAGGGGGGAGAATCAATGCAAACAGTCAATGTTACAATAAATGGAATCGAAAGTACTGTTCCGTCTCACTTCACTATTTTAGAAGCTGCAAGAGCAGTGGGAATTAAAATTCCAACGTTATGTTTCTTAAAAGACTTAAATGAAACGGGCGCTTGTCGTGTCTGTGTAGTCGAAGTTGAAGGGGCAAAATCGCTTGTAACAGCATGTAATATGAAAGTGACCGAGGGAATGAAAGTAAAAACAAATTCAAAAGTTGTTCAAAATGCAAGAAAAACAACAGTGGAATTATTACTTGCTAACCATAACATCGAATGTACGACATGTATTCGTAACGGGCAGTGTGAATTACAAGACTTATCAAATAACTTAGGTTGTACACCGAATCGTTTTGAAGGGATTAGAAGAGAGAAAATCTACCGTGATGATTCATATTCACTAGTTAGAGATACTTCAAAATGTGTCTTATGTGGACGATGCGTATCTGCTTGTCGTGAAAAAGCTGGAGTTGAAGTTTTAGCATTTAATAATCGTGGTTTTGAAACGTATATTGGACCAGGATTTGAGGCGAGTATGAGTGATGCAGGTTGTATTTTCTGTGGACAGTGTATTGTTTCTTGTCCGACGGCAGCCTTACAAGAGAAGACCTCAATTCCGCAAGTTACTGAGGCATTAAATGACCCTTCAAAAACAGTAGTATTCCAAGTTGCTCCAGCTGTTCGTGCAGCACTAGGAGAAGAATTCGGACTTCCTTTTGGAACACGTGTAAATGGAAAAATAGCAGCAGCATTACGTCGAATTGGAAATAATAAAGCATACGTATTTGATACGAATTTTGGTGCTGACTTAACGATTATGGAAGAAGCGAATGAGTTACTCCACCGTATTCAAGAAGGTGGTGTTTTACCTATGATCACATCGTGTTCACCAGGATGGATTCGTTTAGCAGAAATGTATCGACCAGCAATCTTACCAAACTTATCAAGTTGTAAATCGCCGCAACAAATGTTTGGGGCTATTACTAAATCGTACTGGGCAGAAAAAAATAATATTGATAAATCATCCATTTATTGTGTGTCTGTTATGCCATGTACATCAAAAAAATCTGAAATTAATCGTCCTCAAATGGAAGTGGATGGTATACGCGATGTGGATGCCTCAATTACAACTCGCGAGTTAGCAAGATTAATTAAAATGTATGGAATTGATTTTGTAAACTTACCAGACGAGGCATTTGATCAACCATTAGGTCAATATACTGGAGCAGGGACAATCTTCGGTGCAACGGGAGGGGTGATGGAAGCAGCCTTAAGAACAGCTGCTGATACATTAAGTGGTCAATCGTTAGAGAAGATTGAATATGAAGCTGTTCGTGGCGTTAAAGGTGTAAAAGAAGCTAGCGTGACAATCGGTGATACAACATTAAATATTGCTGTTGTTCATGGGGGTAAAGAAGCTTTAAAACTTGTCGACCAAATCCTAAGTGGCGAAAAAGACTATCACTTTGTTGAAGTGATGGGATGCAGTGGTGGTTGCGTGACGGGTGGTGGACAACCTCATGTTCATTGCAACATTATTAATCAAGGGATAGATGTTCGTGTTGAGCGTGCAAAAGCACTTTATGAGGATGACCGCGCACAAGTGTTGCGTAAGTCCCATGAGAACCCAGCAATTAAGGCAATTTACGACGAGTATTTAGGAAAACCAAATAGTCATTTAGCGCATGAAATTTTACATACAACATACGGAGCAAAAGAGATGTATGTTAAAAAGATAGAAGAGTAATCGTTTAAATCGTTCTGATTTTGTCATACTAGTAGCAGTTGTTTAAATGATGTTAAATTTTTATACAAATAAATAAGTGCAAAAGGCTTTATTTGTTTTCCAAAATTAGTTATAGTAGTACTTGTATATTAGTTAGTTTAAAGTAGAATGAAATATTAGTTCGTTCAAAAGGTAATTGTTTATTTAAAATTGGGAGGTTAACTATATGGCAAAGAATTTTCAGTCAATGGACGGAAATCAAGCAGCAGCTCACGTATCGTATGCGTTTACAGAAGTAGCGGGAATTTATCCGATTACACCATCAACACCAATGGCAGAATATACTGATTTATGGGCATCTCAAGGGAAAAAGAACTTATTTGGTGCACCAGTAAAATTAGTTGAAATGCAATCAGAAGGAGGAGCAGCTGGGACAGTACATGGTTCATTACAAGCAGGTGCTCTAACAACAACTTACACAGCATCACAAGGTTTATTATTAAAAATTCCTAACATGTACAAAATTGCCGGTGAATTACTTCCTGGAGTTATCCACGTGTCAGCTCGTTCAATAGCAGCGCAAGCTTTATCAATCTTTGGGGATCACCAAGATATTTATGCAGCACGTCAAACTGGATTTGCGATGTTAGCAACAGGTTCAGTTCAAGAAGTAATGGACTTAGGTGGAGTTGCCCATTTAGCAGCTATCAAATCAAGTGTCCCATTCTTACATTTCTTTGATGGGTTCCGTACATCACATGAAATTCAAAAAGTTGAAGTGATGGATTATGCAGAGTTAGATAAATTATTAGATTATGATGCAGTGCGTAAATTCCGTCAAAAAGCATTAAATCCACATCACCCAGTGACTCGTGGGTCAGCTCAAAATGATGATGTTTACTTCCAAACACGTGAAGTTCAAAATAAATTCTACGATGCAGTACCAGGAATTGTTGCGGATTATATGGAAAAAATCTCTGATGTGACAGGACGTCCATATGCACCATTTGTTTATTATGGAGCAGAAGATGCAACAGATGTTGTGATTGCAATGGGATCAATTACTGAAGTTATCCGTGAAACAGTGGATTATTTATTAAAACAAGGACGCAAAGTTGGGTTATTAACAGTTCACTTATATCGTCCATTTAGTTCAGAATATTTCTTTAAAGCGATGCCTAAAACAGTTCAACGTATTTCAGTTTTAGACCGTACAAAAGAACCTGGGGCAGCAGCTGAACCTTTATGCTTAGATGTTCGTTCAATCTATAGCAATATCGAAAATGCACCATTAGTTATTGGTGGACGTTATGGACTATCTTCAAAAGATACAACACCATCTCATATGTTAGCTGTATATGAAAACTTAGCAGGTGAACAAAAAGATGGATTCACAGTTGGAATTAATGATGATGTGACACATTTATCATTACCGATTGAAAAAGAAATCATGGTTTTAGATGAAGCGGTAACAGAAGCATTATTCTATGGTTTAGGTTCTGATGGAACAATTGGAGCTAATAAAAATACAATTAAAATCATCGGAGAAAACACTGATTTATATGCACAAGCATACTTTGCATACGATTCTAAAAAATCAGGTGGTGTAACTCGTTCTAACTTACGTTTTGGTAAAGATGTTATCCGTGCTCCTTATTTAGTTTCTACACCTAACTTTGTATCGTGCTCAACGGATTCATATGTTGATAAATATGATATGATTAGTGGATTACGCCAAGGTGGAACATTCTTATTAAATACGGTTCATAGTGCTGAAGAAGTTATTAAAATGATGCCGAATAGCATGAAAAAACATTTAGCTGAGAAAAATGCAAAGTTATACATTATTGATGCCGTAACATTAGCTAATGAAATTGGACTTGGACGTCGTACAAATACGATTATGCAATCAGCATTCTTTAAATTAAATGAGCAAATCATGCCATATGAAACAGCTCAAAATTTAATGAAAAAATACGCTGAAAAATTATACTCACGTAAAGGTGATCATATCATCAAAATGAACTTTGATGCGATTGATAAAGGGGCAGAAGGATTAGTTGAGGTTACGGTTGATCCAACATGGGTTAACTTAGAAGTTGAAGTTGCTGTAATCGATGAGACTCGTCCAGAATTCGTAAAACGAATTGCTGATCCAATTAATGCAATCAAAGGAAATGAATTACCAGTATCAGCATTTGTTGGATATGAAGATGGAACAATGGACAATGGTTCAGCTGCGTACGAAAAACGTGGAATTGCAAACTTTGTACCGAAGTGGGTTGAAGAAAATTGTATTCAATGTAATCAATGTGCATTCGTTTGTCCTCATGCAGTTATTCGTCCGTTCTTAGCTACAGAAGAAGAAATGGCAAATGCACCTGTTGGAACAAGAACATTAAAACCTGTTGGTAAAGGGTTAGATGGTTTACAATATAGCATCCAAGTTTCAACACTTGATTGTACAGGATGTGAAGTGTGTGTTAACGCATGTCCAGGTAAAAAAGGAAATAAAGCTTTAGTAATGGTTCCAATTAGTGAAGAAGTTGAGGCAGGTCAAGTAACTCGTGCTGACTATTTCTTTAATAAAGTAACGTATAAAGATGATTTAATGGCAAAAACAACGGTCAAAGGATCTCAATTTGCACAACCATTATTTGA
>DNGE01000106.1:0-210 GCA_003486705.1 Bacillota bacterium | reverse complement strand
CTCAATTTGCACAACCATTATTTGAATTCTCAGGTGCATGTGCAGGATGTGGAGAGACACCATATCTATCATTAATGACTCGTTTATTCGGAGATCGTATGACAATTGCAAATGCAACAGGATGTTCTTCAATTTATGGTGGATCATTCCCAGCAACACCGTATACAACAAATGCATGTGGAGACGGTCCAGCATGGGCTAACTCATTAT
>DNGE01000059.1:15436-30017 GCA_003486705.1 Bacillota bacterium | reverse complement strand
TGTCGATTTTTTTATGGTTTATGGCGTACAATGCCGTGACAACCGCCTTTTCACGTTATGCCGTGACCGTGTGGAAATTAGAAGGTGGCGCGTTTGCAAATTGTTTAATGGTAGCGACTGTATTTGCTATCTTGAGCTATATACCAATTGGCGCCATTTCAAGTAACATCGGTAGAAAGAAAACAATACTGAGTGGGATTGTATTAATGACCCTAAGCTATATCGCCGCCTTTATGTTTACGACATATCATCCCTTGATCAATGTGGCATTTGCCTTAATTGGAATCGGGTGGGCCGCTATTAGTGTCAACTCCTTACCAATGGTTGTAGAAATGAGCAAAGGCAGCGACATTGGAAAATACACGGGCTTATACTATACCTCATCGATGAGCGCCCAAATTATTACCCCAATTTTGTCAGGGCTATTGTTACAACACATCTCATACCGCACCCTGTTTCCATACGCGGCCCTCTTTAGCATCATCGCATTTATTACCATGACACTCGTGAAGCACGGCGATTCAAAACCCATGCAAAAAAAGAGTGCAATTGAACATTTCGATATGGAAGACTAAGAATTGAGGTTTTAAAAATGGAATATATATTTCTTGTGATGTGTAGCTTAATTGTTTTATATGTCATCTGCATCGCGCCTAAACTATTGAACCGCCAAGATCACGCTCCGTTTCTAGGTGTTTATTATGCGCATCGAGGGCTGCACGACAATTATACGGAGGCACCTGAAAACTCGTTAAAATCTTTTGAACTAGCAGTTGCAGCGGGATATGGGATGGAACTGGATGTTCAATTAACTAAAGACGATGTCTTAGTTGTGTTTCATGATGACACGTTAAAACGTGTCTGCGGCGTTGAGGGGAAGGTTTGCGACTTCACGTACGAACAGCTCCAAGCGTTTACGCTTTATCACTCACAAGAAAAAATCCCAACCCTTGGGGATGTCTTACGTGTGGTAGACGGAAAAGTTCCGCTGATTATTGAAATTAAAATGCCCGCGGCGAATGCGCGCGTGTGTGAAGTGACAAACGAGGTGCTTAAACATTATAACGGTGTGTATTGTATTGAGTCTTTCCACCCGTATGCGTTACAGTGGTATCGTAAGCATCGTCCCGATGTTGTGCGTGGCCAACTGTCTTCTAATTTTAAAAAAGACTTTGGGAAGCATATCCCAAGTCGCTTTATCATGCAACATTTATTAACGAATGTATTGACAAAGCCTGATTTTATTGCGTATTGCCATTTATATCCGAATGGGCTGTCGCGCAAGCTTTGCAAAAGTTTGTTCCGCACCCTTGGTGTGGCCTGGACGGTAAAGTCGCAGGCGGAGTTAGATGCGTGCAAAGATGAGTTCGATATATTTATTTTTGAAGGGTTTGTGCCCGATGTCAAATAAGTGGATTCCACCTTTTAAATGAGGGTGGATTTTTTTAGAATAGGTGATTCGTGGTTAACTATTGCGAGTTGAACGGTGATTAAATGAAAGGTTTTGGGTAGAGGATGTTATAAGAGATTAGAAGGTTTATCAGTTGTTGGGATGCGCTTGAGTAGGGAAAGTATTGGGGTTATAATAGTAGTAGTTGTTAAAGATTAGGGGGGCGTTTATTGATGTATAAGGTCGTGGCCATTAATTCGAGTAAACGAAAGAAGTTTACGTATGGAGTAATGAAGCAGGTGAGTGATATTTTAATTCAACATCAGATTGAAGTGGAGTTTGTTCATCTATTTGATTATCAGATTGATTCGTGTATTGGGTGTGAGTGTTGTATTTTAAAGGGGGATTGTGTGCGAAAAGATGAGATGCAGCTGCTGATGAAGAAGTTAGAAGACTGTGATGGGATTATTTTATCGTCTCCGGTCTATCTTCAAAGTGTGTCTGGGATGTTAAAGACGTTTCTGGATCGCACGTGTGTATGGTTTCATCGCAAAGCGTTGTCTGGGAAGCCGATGTTGACGATTTCGACGACAAAAGGATCTGGTCTTGAGGGGACTTTGGATTATTTAGACTGTGTGGTTACACAATGGGGTGGCTATCAGACCGGTCGTATAGGACGAACTATTCGAAATGTAGATCATGCTGTGAGTGAAAAAGAGTGTCAAAAGTTTATTGAGAGTATTCAGATGGATAAGTCAGATTATAAGCCGAGATGGGAAAGTGTTAAAAATTATCAAGTGCAAAAAGTCTTGTCGCGAAAGTTAGTGGATTTGGACCGAAAGTATTGGGATGAACGTGGTTGGGACAAGCAGGTTTATTATTTTGATTGTCGGATTAACCCGCTTAAAAAAGTGGGAGGCAATTTGCTTTATTCATTTTTGAATCGGGTGATTAAAGCAGTTGACTAAGTTTTGAAATGATTTATTTAGGCAGACGTAACAGGGTTGCGGCTGTCTTTTTTTGAGCATAATAAGCTAAGTATTGCGATTTAGGTGAGAGGTTTCTAATTTTACTTTCTCTATTATATATATGAGTATAAAAAGGTAAAATAAGGGATATCAAGAACGATAGATAATATCTATTAATTAACGATAAAAAAACGATTAGATTTATCGGTGGTTGTGTATTAAAATTAAATTATGACATGTGAAAAATAAATCAATCTTTAGGAGAGATTCAAGATGAATAAATACGCAAATATCTTTAAACCGTTAACGGTTAAACATATGACAATTAAAAATCGTATTATCATGCCCCCAATGGGTTCAAACCACGGTGGTGCAAATGGTGAATTTGAAGAAAGCCATATTAAATATTATGAGCAACGTGCAAAAGGTGGAACGGGATTAATTATCGTTGAAAATGCCTGCGTTGATTACCCATTAGGATCAAATGGAACAACTCAAATTCGTATTAACCACGATTGCTTTATTCCAGGATTATACAAGTTAACTGAAACATTACATAAATATGGAACTTGTGTTGCACTTCAAATTAACCACGCTGGTGCATCAGCAGTGCCTAGCCGTATTGGTGGAGCACAACCTGTATCATCTTCAACAATTCCTTCTAAAACAGGTGGAGCTATTCCTCGCGCTTTAACTAAAGAAGAAATTGAAGATATTGCTGTTAAGTATGCAGAAGCGGCTCGTCGTGCACAAATCGCAGGATTTGACGCAGTTGAAATTCACGGTGGTCACTCTTACTTAATCTGTCAATTCTTATCTCCTTTATATAATGATCGTACAGATGAATTCGGTGGAAGTGTAGAAAATCGTACACGCTTTGCGAAAATGGTTATTGAAAAAGTTCGTGCAGAAGTTGGACCATTCTTCCCAATCTTATTCCGTATTTCAGCTGATGAATTATTAGAAGGTGGAAACACATTAGAAGATACGTTAGAAATTTTAGAATATTTAAATGATGAAATCGATATTTACAATGTATCAGCCGCTTTAAATGATTCTGTTTACAAGCAAATTGATGCAATGTACTTAGAAGATGGATGGCGTGCTTATATGTCTGAGGCTGTTAAAAATAAATTTAACAAACCGACGATTACAACTGGAAATATCAGAACAGCAGCCGTTGCAGAAGATATCTTAGCATCAGGAAAAGCTGATTTAATCGGTATGGGACGTGGCTTAATTGCAGATCCAAACTGGGTAAATAAAGTTAAAAATGGTGAAGAAGATCAAATTCGTAAATGTATTTCATGTAACATTGGATGTGCTGGTAACCGAATTGGATATAATAAGCCAATCCGTTGTACGATTAATCCAGATGTTGTATTTGAAGATACGCACAAAAAGTTAAAAGTTAAAAAACCAGTTAACGTTGTTGTTATTGGTGGAGGAACTGCAGGACTTGAAGCCGCTTGTACAGCTGCTGAGGTTGGATGTACGACGTTCTTATTTGAAGCGCGCGAAGAATTAGGTGGATTAGCTTCTGAAATTGCTAAATTACCTGAGAAAAACCGTATTCAAGATTTCCCTGATTATTTAATTGAACGTGCTAATAAATTAAAGAATTTAATCGTCTTCAAAGGAACAGAAGCGACGATTGAAAAAATCGAAAACTTAAAACCAGACTTAATTGTTAATGCAACGGGATCAGTGCCATTACTTCCTCCAATCGCTGGATTACATGACCGCGTGGATAAAGAAAATAGTAAGGTTTACTCAATCTTTGGATTAATTAACAACTTAAATAACTTCACTGATTTCGAAGGTAAAAAAGTTGCTGTTATCGGTGGTGGAGCTGTTGGTCTTGACGTTGTTGAATTCTTCTCTGAACGTGGAGCAACTGTTTCAATCGTTGAGCGCTTACCACAATTAGCACGCGATTTAGACTTCGTAACAAAAGTAAATATGATGGCTATGATTGATCATAACAATGTTGACGTATTAACAAGTACATCATTATTAGAAGTAAATGATGATAGCTTCCATATTGAACGTAATGGTGAAAAAGAATTATTAGAATTCGATTATGGATTTGTTTGTTTAGGAATGAGAAGCCATAATCCAATCTTTGCTCAACTTCAAGAGCATTTTGCTAACCGCCAAGTTGAAGTCATCAACGTTGGAGATAGCGCACGCGCTCGTCGTATTATCGATGGTGTTGCAGAAGGTCGTAACATCACTGTAACATTAGAAGCTATGGGTGCATTCTAATTCATAACCCCCTACTTATTTTGATTCATCTTGGGACTAAATAGCAGATTACATTTAGTCCCAAATGATAATATATAGCGGATGTGTTTTGTTTTTATATGATTATTTAATATAAGTCATGAAACTCTCTCTCTCAAATATAGAGTTATGTAAAAAAATGCGGATTTTTACATAACTCAAAAATGATAAATTTATATATGAAGTGAAACCGTCCTTTTTATGAGGAATCTTGATTCCTTAACTACAAATCATTTTCCCCTAATAAAAATGATTTGTAATAAAAAACGCACCTGACATTACGTCAAGGTGCGTTTTTTTAATTTAAGTAAAATTGCGTTTGTAGGCTTGAAAGTAGGAGAAACTAATAGTACGCTTAATAAGCGTAGGTTATTCTTCCTATCTTGGGATAGAGAAAGACTGTTAGCGCGTGTTTTAGGGTGGCTAAAATGGCTTTTGTAAGAATTGTGTTGAACTTTTATTTTTACAAGAAGTTTTGATCTGTGTTGTGAATATATTGAATGAATTTTTTTACAGCGGGAGCTAAATAGACATTCTTTTTATGAGCTAAATAAATTCGACGACGACATTCTGGGTGATTCACTTTAATGTGTTTCAATTCATACTGATGTATTTCATGACTCATAGCAGCCAAACCAACCCCAAAGCCTTCAGCAACAAGTCCATATATACTATTTTCACCTTCAGCCTCACAAATGATGTTTGGTTTTAGTTTTGTCAAATCAAATAATTGTTGTGTTGTTTTTCCTAAGGCAGTTTCGCGGCCATAGACGACGAGTGGATAAGGTGCGATTTCGTTAAGTTCAATCACATCTTTTTGAGCTAATGGATGATCAAATGGAACAACAACAATCATTTCATCTTCAATTAGTAATTCAAATGAGATGTCAGGTTCATTTTCAACATAAGAACAAAAGACGAGGTCATATTTCGAAGTCTTTAAACCTGAAATTAAGTCATTCGAGATTCCCTGTCTAAATGAGAATGTAATCCCATGATTGTAATCAATCTGTAAAAACTCTCGAACTTTTCTTGGGATATACGTTGTAGCTAAAGGGGCAATATAACCTAAGTCAATGTGACCTTTTGAACTACTTGTGACTTGTCTGAGTTTTTTTTCACCGAGTTCGAGTGTATCTAGCGCCTGTTCGACGTATTCTAAGTATAGTTTTCCGTATTTAGTTAAGACGACATTACGTCCTTGTTTTTCAAATAAATAGGTCCCGAGTTCATCTTCAAGACTTGAAATCGCATAGCTTAAACTCGGTTGGGAAATGTTTAATTCTTGAGCAGCTTGTCTAAAATGTTGGAGGTGAGCGACTGTTCTAAAGTAGTAAAGTTGATTTAAATTCATGTCAGTATCTCCTTTAAATGGTATGGGAAAAAGTATATCACATTCGATAGTTATTTTCTATCAAAACTTATAAAAAACGATATTAGTATTATCAGTGAAAAGAAGTATAATGTAATTATAACTTGTTTAAAAAATTCACAAGGTTACTTTTTTAATATGAATAAACGAATCTTGTTTTATTAGTATTTAAAAAAATAAGGTGACCAATCTAAAGTTAGAGGAGAATGTTTATGAGCAAAATCGTAGAAGTAAAGCACTTAAAACTTGGTGAAGGTATGCCAAAAATCTGTGTTCCTTTAGTAGGAAAAACAAACGAAGAAATTATGACTGAAGCAAAAGCTTTAAAAGAATTAAAATTAGATTTAGTTGAGTGGCGTGTTGATCACTACGAGCACGTAGAAGATTTAGCAAAAGTTAAAGAAATTTTAGCAGAATTACGTGCTGAATTAGCTGAAACTCCAATTCTATTCACATTCCGTAGCAAAAAAGAAGGTGGAGAGAAAGAAGTTTCTGTTGAATACTATGCAGAATTAAATAAAGCAATTGCTGCAACTAAAATGGTTGATTTAGTTGATGTTGAGTTATTTACTGGTGATGATATCGTACGCGACGTTGTTGAATCAGCACATGCTAGCGATGTTAAAGTTGTTATGTCAAACCATGATTTCTTCAAAACACCTGCACAAGAGGAAATTGTTTCTCGCTTATGCAAAATGCAAGACTTAAATGCAGATTTACCTAAAATCGCAGTAATGCCACAAACAGCTAAAGATGTTGTGACTTTATTAGCTGCAACAGAAGAAATGGCAACAGTTCATGCTAAGACTCCTATCATCACAATGTCAATGGGTGGATTAGGATTAGTTAGCCGTTTAGCGGGACAAACATTCGGATCTGCTTTAACATTCGGAGCAGCTAAAGTAGCTTCTGCACCTGGTCAAATTGCAGTAGAAGAATTATCACAAGTATTAAATATTATGAACCAAAGCAAATAATTTAAAATAGAAATAGAGGGATAAGTTATGGCAGAACGTATTACTGGACATACTGAATTAATCGGATTAATTGCAACACCTATTAGACATTCAAGCTCACCTGCAATGCACAATGAGGCATTTGCTAAATTAGGTTTAGATTTTGCTTATTTAGCATTTGAAGTTGGAACAGAACAATTAGAAGATACAATTAAAGGATTCCGTGCAATGAACGTTCGCGGTTCTAACGTATCGATGCCGAATAAAACGGTAGTTCACAAATATTTAGATGGTTTATCAGAAGCTGCAGCTTTATGTGGAGCAGTTAATACAATCGTTAATGACAACGGTGTTTTAACAGGTCACATTACTGATGGTGTAGGGTACATGATGGGCTTAAAAGATGCTGGTGTTGATGTTATTGGTAAAAAGATGACGATTGTTGGAGCTGGTGGAGCTGCAACTGCAATTCAAATTCAAGCAGCTTTAGATGGTGTAGCAGAATTAGCAATCTTTAACCGTAAAGATGATTTCTGGGCACGTGCAGAACAAACTGTAAAAGATATCAATGAAAAAACAAACTGTAAAGCAACATTATATGACTTAGCAGACTTAGAAACATTAAAAGAGCAAATTGCATCAAGTTACATTTTAACAAATGCAACAGGAATGGGAATGAAACCTTTAGAAGGACAAACTTATATTCCAGATGCTTCATACTTACGTGCAGATTTAATTGTTTCAGATATCGTTTACTCTCCAAAAGAAACAGCATTATTAAAAATGGCTAAAGAAGTTGGATGTCAAACATTTAACGGATTAGGTATGATGTTATTCCAAGGAGCAGCTGCTTTCAAATTATGGACTGGACAAGACATGCCAATCGAATACATGAAAGAAAAATTAGGAATTAAATACTAATTAAACAAGATCAATGACCATTGTGTCATTGATCTTTTTCTTTACCCAAAAAATAGATGAGATAGAAATAAAATCATGATTATCGTGCAAACTAACATCAAATTAGACAAACAATGTAAAGAAGTGGTTATACGTAAAATAAGAGAGAACATTAAAAAAAGGACTGTCCTAATTGACATAATCTAAGGTGTGTTTAAATATAGATGACAGTTGCTTTGGTTAAAAATGGAACGTCTAATACTTTTATTTTTCAAAATGATAGAATATGTAAATCAATATGTAAAAAATTCACAATTGATACGGCAGTGCTTATCGTGTATGATTAAGATTGTTACATTTTTAACAAAGGAGGGTTTATATGGAAGTTCCAAAGAAAAAGCACAGTGCAAATGCAAAAGTCACAAAGTTAGCTAGAAATATGGGAATTGCACTGATTGCGGGACTTATCGTGGGTATATTATTTTTATTCATTAGGGAGAATTTAATAGCGAATGGCCATGAATCTATTTGGCTTGCGATAAATAATATATTATTTCAAGATATTTCTGTTGAAGAAGGTCGAAATGCAATAGGTATTTTTTATATCCTTGGTCAATTATTTATTAACTGCTTACAGTTTATTATCGTTCCTATGATTTTTTCATCGATTGCCCTTTCAATGTGTCACATCAGTGATACAAAAAAATTAGGTAGAATCTCAGGTAAAACGTTACTTGGGTTTTTAACAACTTCAATTATGGCATTGATTATAGCCGTTGTTTGTGGGTTCACTGCCTATCAATTAGGAGTCTTTAATGTTTCAGTTACAGGAACAACCTCAACGCAAGTTAGTGTGAGTGGAAATCCGCTAATGGTTATTCTTGATGCAGTACCTAATAATATTGCCTCAATTATGACGACAAATACACGCGTGCTGTCTGTTGTTTTTGTTGCAGCGGTCACAGGACTTTGTATTAACACGCTTGGGAGTGAAATCTCAGTTCTAAAGAAACTACTTAAGGATGTTAATGATATTATTAATGTCTTTTTAAACTTTATTATTTTTAAATTTGGACCTCTAGCTGTCTTTATTTTAATTACTAGAACGTTTGCTGTTTATGGTATTGAGCATTTAAAACCAGCCATTGCCTACTTATCGACAGTGACCATAGCGGTTGTTATTGCTTTAGCTACACTATATACAACGTTTATTTTTGTGAAAACAAGGCTAAATCCATTTATCTTTATGAAGAAAATGGCTAAGGTGGCGCTGCTTGGTTTTTCAGCAGCATCATCGGCGGCTGCTCTTTCGTTAAATAAAAAGACGACGGTTGATGAATTAGGGGTAAGTGAAGATATTGCCTCATTTATTTTACCACTGGGTATGACCATTAATATGAATGGTACAGCGATCATGCAAGTCATCGGTGCTGTTTTTATCGCGGCTTCTGCTGGTTATGAAGTTACAATGAGCAATATGATATTAATTGCAATATTAGCGCTTATTGCCTCTGTGGGGACCCCATCAGCACCAGGGTCGTCTACAATTATCTTGTTTACGATTATTAACGGGATGGGGTATAACAATGAAGCGACGCTTATTACTTATGCTTTAATCATTGCGATCAACCGCCCGTTAGACATGTTAGTCACGGCTTTAAATGTTATGGGTGATGCGGCAACGACAGTTGTTGTTGCACACGCTGAAGGTGCCTTAAATAAAGAGACTTATTACTCATAATGCGTGTGAAAGATTAAAAACTGACCGTTAGGTCAGTTTTATTTTATACGTCGTAGTATAACAACATGATTGATAGTTACAATTTATCAATATTTATTTTTTTGTTTATTGATTCTATTATTGATATATCATAAAATAAACTTGTTAAGAAATGAGCAAAGTTGTTTGGAGATTCATATAAGAAAATAACGATAGCTTTTGCCTGATAAGAGTTAGTCAGATAAAATGAATAAATCTTCCCTGTTTAGACAAATTAATTGTTGTATGATTTATTTTTTTTAAACATGATTGTTAACTTTTTATCAACCTTTTCTAAAAAATATACAAAGATAACGTTTTACTTGAAAGGAAGAGTAGAAATGAAAAGTAACAAAAAGTATTTCCCATTAGCCATCGCTTTATATTTGACTTATTTTGTACACGGAATTGGAGCTTCAATTTTAGGTCAATATAAACAAGAATTTGCACAACAGTGGGGTGCAGAAACATTATCAGATGGTTCATTTGATGTTTCAACAGTTTTAGTTGTTATCGCTGCATTAGGTCTTGGACGATTAATCTCATTACCATTTGCCGGACCAATTTCAGATAAATATGGTCGTAAAGTTAGTTCATTAATCGGGTTAGCTTCTTACGTATTATTCTTCGGTGGAGTTATTTTCTCACCTAACATGCAAGTTGCATATGCGTTCGCATTATTCGGAGGGATTGCCAACTCATTCTTAGATACTGGAGTTATTCCATCTGTATTAGAAATCTTCCCTGAAAATGGTGCTGTTGCGAATATGGTAACAAAATTCGCTATCTCAATTGCACAATTCTTCTTACCATTTATGATTGGTTATGTTGCGACAGCTAACTTATCATTTAAAACATTATTTATCATTTCTGGTGCTGTCTTATTAGTTGATGCAATTGTTATTGCCTTTATGAAATTCCCTCCTCGTGAGACAAAAGAAGATTCAACTGAGAAAAAAGAGTCTGTTAAAATTAAGTTAACACCAAGAGCATGGGCTGTTATTGCACTTGGATTTACGTTAACATCAACATTCCAATTATGGTTAAACTGTAATCAAGAGTTAGGACGTTTATACGGCGTTGTTGATCCAAGTAAAATCCAATCATACTACTCTTCAGGTGCAATGATTGCTGTTATCTTTACTGCCTTCTTAGTTCAACGTTATGTAAAGCCAATTCGTATCTTAGTTATTTACCCAGCGATTGCAGCGGTTATGTTAGCTGTTATTTACTTCGTTGAAATCCCTGCTGTTGTATTAATTGGTGGATTTGTTTTAGGATTTGCAGCGGCTGGTGGAGTTTTACAATTAGCGGTTTCAACTGCTAATGAAATGTATCCACATGCTAAAGGAAAAATTACATCTATCATTATGATTGCTTCAAGTTTAGCGAACTACACAATTTTAAATGTTGCGGGTGCGTTAACTAAATCAGGTGGCGTAGATGGACCTAAATACGTATTATTATTAAACTTAGGAATTACAGTTGTCGGAATCTTATTTGCTGTTTATATTAATGTAACTGCAAACAAAGACAATGGAAATGCTTAATGATTAAATAGGAGCGAAAGCTCCTTTTTTTTATTATCTGAAATATTTGTAAACAACAAATATAACGAGTATCTTGTTCAAACTTAGTAAGTACAAGACAATACAGTAGGAGAAAAAAATCGAATGTTGTATAATGATAGTACGATATCAGGATCGGGAGTGATTATAGATGCCCATGTTAAAAATAAAAGGTATTACACAAGCGGAAGTCTTGCAAGTTAGTAAATCGTTAATCGATGAATTAGCAAGGATCATTGGATGTCCACGTGATTATTTTACGATTGAGTTAGTCAACAATAACTTTATAATGGATGGAGAAGTCGTTGCGCCACCTACGATGATAGAAGTGTACTGGTTTGATCGTGGGCAGACTGTTCAGGATGAAGCAGCACAATGTATCACAGCTCATTTTCAAAAAGAACGTGATTGTTTAGATGTTGTGTTTTATTCGATTGAACACCGATGCTACTATGAAAATGGGCAGCATTTTTAATGATCACCAAAGCATTTCTTAAATAAATAAAAAGCTATGATTAGACATGTTATACGTCTAGTCATAGCTTTTTATTATGGAGATATCTAAGAACAGTTTGAATAATTGAGGGGGCGGAAGCTTCATCTTAGAAACACCGTTAAGGTTCTTCTTCAATTTGAAATGTATTAAAGTGGGGAAATATTAAGTAAAACTTTGGTGAAAATTGCCGAGAATTCAATTGTTTTTTCTAACCAATAAGTTCTTAAAAAGTCTGTTAATTGAAGGTTTTAACTCACTTTTTTTGTGAAAAAATACTCATGCTAATAGCATAAAATGTCATAAAAATTAATTGAATATTATATGAAAAAAATGTAAATAGACACTCATTATTTTATGTGTTAAAGTGTTTATACATGTGTCAAAATAATGATGAACTGGGTGGGATAAGGAATGTTAAATAAGGAAATAGAAGGTGATTTAATTAATACAGATGAACTAATAAAAGTGATTCTTAAAGCGCTCAGATTTATGGACTCTCGTCTTATTAATCATGGGGAACGTGTCGCCTATATTGCCTATGAACTATGGAGTTATTTAAATTTATCAAATAAAATTGATTTGAAAACATTGATGATTCTTTCAGTGTTTCATGATATTGGAGCATTTAAAACAGAAGAAATAACTAAAATGCTTGAATTTGACAGTGAGGATGTATTAAATCATTCGATTTATGGGTATTTATTTTTTAAGTATTTGTCGCCCCTTAAAGAATATGCTGAAGTCATTTTATATCATCATACACATTATGATGAACTTAAATCCGTAAATTATAAACATTCGCTGTACGCTGAGCTAATTTTTTTAGCAGACCGAATTGATGTTTTAATTGCAACGGGAGAGACAAATGATATTATGGGAGCACTCACTGAAAATCCAAATAAATTTAATCCTGAATTAGTTTATGCCTTACAGAATAACGACTTACAAGAAAAGATTAAAAATAAGTTAGCATCTGAAGATTACCTTGCTATCATTGAAAAAGTTTATAGTAGTTTTACTTTTTCAAAAGAATTAGCCTTAGATTACTTAAAAATGTTAATCTACTCAATCGACTTTAGAAGTGAACAAACCGTTAGTCATACGATAAATATTGTTGGGGTTACTTTTTCGTTGGCTAATATTTTAAATCTTTCAAAAAAAGAATGCCAGAGCTTATATTTAGGAGCACTGCTTCATGACATTGGAAAAATTGCTATTCCAAGTACAATATTAGAATCAACCAATAAACTAAATAATGATGAAATGCGTGTGATGCAAGAACATGTTAAGTACACAGAAACAATTATCTTAGGTATCGTCAGTGATGAAATATCTAACATGGCAGTGCGCCATCATGAAAAGTTAGATGGTTCAGGGTATCCGTATGGTTTAACTAGTCAAGACTTAACATTTAATGAACAATTAATTGCTGTTGCTGATATCTTTAGTGCGCTAATTAGTAAACGAAGTTACAAAGACTCGTTTTCAAAAGAGAAAGTCATTGAAATTCTAACGGATTTAAGTGATCATCAAAAGCTAAATGCTATGATATGTCAAACAGCCATTGAACATTATGAAAGGATTGTTAACGAGGCGCAAATAGAGTCAGAAACTAACATTAAAAAGTATAAGCAAATGTATCATGAGTATTTACAACTCACTGCTGAATTAGCTAAGTAGCTATTTAGCTGCTATTAACCATTCAACACTGAAGCGTTAATAAATCAAAATAATACATTTATATAAAAGAAACCTATAGTCGGTCACTTCTGTTGTGACACGGCGATAGGTTTTTAATTTTCTTTTAACGTTGCTAAGCTCAATTTATCCCATTAACAGCTTAAATAAATAGTTCTTAAACAAAGTCGAATTAATGTCTGTGCAAATTGTTGCGTTAAATACAGACTCATCGGTTGTCTTCAATACAACCTCACCGTAACGAACCTCACATTGGTCTTCAACATGAGCATATACGTCGACTTTGTGAGTTAATACGTCTGGATATAACGCCAGAAGCATTGCTGTTGGATCCGCGAGCTCAAACCCCTTGGCGCCAAACCTTTGCTGAAACTCATATAACGACTTCGTACAACGAATGGCAAATTGAGCTAACTTAGCATCGGATGAACCTAACAGTTTTAAATCGGCTTCACTAATAAAAGCCCCTTTTGAAATCGCGTCCCAGCCAACGAATAACTTTTCAACCGCTAAATCCAATACCACGTTTAACGCTTCAGCGTCCACATACACGTTAAACTCCGCGTACTTCGTGACATTCCCAGGCCCAAATCCATTCCCCGCCATTAACACGATTGATTTTAATTTCTTCATCGTCTGAGGTGCTTTTTGAATCGCCAGTGCAATATTTGTTAATGGACCTAATGTAATGAGTTCAATTTCATAAGGATATTTTTCGATATAATGAATTAAAGCATCTACAGCATGCATTGATTCCACTTGTAACTTTGAACACGGTAGATGCATATTTCCAAGCCCATCACTTCCATGAACATTAGCTGCTTGCACTAAATCACGATATAACGGCTTTGCCGCCCCCTTAAACACGGGCGGAAGGTATGTGTCTGCCATTTCAATTGAAATCAAAGCATTTTGTGTCGCTTGCTCAAGTAAAACGTTCCCCGCCACAACCGTTAACGCTAAAACCTCAACTTGAGGTTCTTTTAGTGCGGCAATAATCGCAATCGCATCATCCGAAGCTGTATCAGTATCTATAATAAACTTTCTCATCGTATCACTCCTTAACCATTTATATTGTCTTTATTGTAACATAACTGCCTAATAAAACCATAATTTCAAAATTAGTGTCGCGCATCGCCCATTTATTTTTAAAAAACCGATCGGATAAAAAGGAAATCTCATAGTTTA
>DNGE01000059.1:14936-15187 GCA_003486705.1 Bacillota bacterium | reverse complement strand
TGCTTGAAAATTTAATGTAGAAAAGGTATGATAAACGTGAAGAAGCATGAAGATAAGGCAATGAAGTTAATTGCACAAAATTTAGGTGCTGCGGTTGTAGAATTTTTAAATATTAATAAGAAAATAAAAGAAGTGGGACCGACAGAGTTAACGATAGCGTCTATGGAAATGGATTTCACGTATTTAATGGAGGATGGCACGTATTTGCACATCGAGTTTCAAACGACAGATAAAGGTGTCCATGATTTGCG
>DNGE01000059.1:14318-14596 GCA_003486705.1 Bacillota bacterium | reverse complement strand
GATGATGTGTTTAAATCTTGGCAACACAAAAAATTAAACCATGAATTGATTTCAGAAAAAGATTTATTATTATTACTTTGGACACCGCTCATGTCAGGTCAGCAATCAAAATTCGAAACACTCATAAAAGCTGCAAACTTCTTAGATGAAGCACCCCCGCAATACGATGAAAAAAAGGACCATCTAAAATCGGTTTTACTTTTATTTGCCGATAAATTTTTATCAAATATCGAAATCAAAAAGTTCAAGGAGGTCAGCAGTATGGCAGGCTTTATTAA
>DNGE01000059.1:8757-14036 GCA_003486705.1 Bacillota bacterium | reverse complement strand
AAAGTTAAGTTTAGTGAATTACCTGATTCGTATATTAAACAAATTTCAATGTTACCAAATGAATTAATTGATGAATTGGGGAATCATGTGTTTGAGATTCAGAAGTTAGAGGACTTAGATCCATATTTAGTTCATTAAGATATTTAATATGTCGCATAAAGTAATAAACAAATTAAGTTGATTTGGGAAGAACAGCATATGAAAAAACCTTGAAGGAACGTTTCTTCAAGGTTTTTTTGTATGTACAATTTTATGTATTTGTTGCTTCAAGAGCTAATCCGTCTTTGTTATTCATGGGCAAATAAAGCCTGAATCTCCGATGCAGATAAGGCTGTGATGAATTGTTCGCCTTCTTGCACAAGGGATTGGGATAATTCTAGTTTTCGTTGTTGTAACTTCTCAATTTTTTCTTCAATGGTGTTTTTGGTGATGAGTTTAAAGACTTGGACTTTATTTGTCTGACCCATACGATAAGCACGATCCGTTGCTTGATTTTGAGCGCTCATGTTCCACCAAGGGTCGTAATGAATCACCACATCGGCACCGGTTAAGTTAAGTCCAGTCCCGCCGGCTTTTAACGAAATTAAGAAAATAGGGACGTCGCCTTCATTAAAACGATTAGCAAGGTCTAAGCGCTCCGCTGGTTTTGTACTTCCTGTTAAGGTGAAGTAAGGAATGTTTTGAGCGTCTAGTTCACGCCCCAAAAACTCAAACATTGAGGTAAACTGAGAGAATAATAAAATGCGATGGCCACTGTCCATACAATCTTGAATTAGTTCCATACAAAGCGAAAGTTTTGCACTATCATGGGCGTAGTCTTCTAAGTAAAGTGCTGGATGACAACATAATTGGCGCAAACGGGTTAACATCGATAACATCTTCATGCGAGTTTGATTAGCACCGTGTTCAGCCACTTCATCCGCAATCTCTGCATTAATACTCACAAGCGTTGCATCATATATTTCTTTTTGCGCCCCTTCCATTTCACAGTACACAACCGATTCGATTTTATCTGGTAATTCCGTTAACACATCAGCTTTTAATCGACGCATAATAAACGGTGCCACTAATTGATGAACACGCGTTAATAATTTTGCATCTTGGTTTTTAGCAATCGGCGTTTCATATTGCTTTTTGAATTTCGAATAGGTTAATAAATAGCCCGGTAAAATAAAGTCAAAAATAGACCAAACATCCGCGATACTATTCTCAAGTGGGGTACCTGTTAACGCATATCTCACTTCACTTTTTATACGTTTAACCGCCTTGGCATTCACGGTATTTTGATTTTTTATATAATGAGCTTCATCTAAGATAGTATATCTAAATGTTTGATCGTAGTGTTCAATATCACGGCGCAATAAATCATAAGACGTTAAGACAACGTTGTAGTCTTTAACAGATGCAATTTGCCCTTTGCGGGCTTGGGCTGTTCCACTAATGGCTAGAACATTTAGGTGTGGGGCGAACTTTTCAAGTTCGGCCTTCCAGTTTAACACGAGCGAGCTAGGCGCAACGATAAGACTTGGTTGATTGCAACCAGCCTCAATATCTGAGCAAAGGAGGGCAATCATTTGCAATGTTTTCCCAAGCCCCATATCATCGGCGAGGATCCCGCCCATCTGATAATCAGATAGGGTTTTTAACCACCTGAATCCGACCTCTTGATAAGGACGAAGCGTAGCTTGTAATGTTGTTGGAAGCTCGTATTCCACTTCTTCTAACGAGCTAAAATCATTTATAAGCTGTTTAAAGTCACGGTTTTGTTTCGATTTAATGCCGTGATTATGTAAGATGCGATCTAAATAAAGGGCACGGTATTTAGATAGTTCAATTTCTTCAGCTGCTAAATCCTTCTCATCGAGGTCTAAGTCTTCTACTAAGTTAAAGAAAGAATCCATGTACTCCGTCTCTAAGTCTAGGTACGTTCCATCTTTTAGGCGATGGAATTTTTTCTTTTGTTTGTATTTGGCTAAGATGTCAGCGTACTCGGTTATATTAAAAGCTAAATCTTCTAACTTAAAGGTCATTAAATCACTTTGTAAACGAACGCCAACGTGTACTTGTTTGGGTTGTTTTTGTGTGAGATTTTTTAGGCGATCTGTTACGTGAACTTCGTGTTGATTGATAAGTTGTGAAATCCCTTCTTTAATAAAGTGATAGATGTCATCATCGCCATGAAGTTGTAGTTGGCCACTTTCGTGCTTAAAGTTATAAGATTCAATCGTTGTTTTCATATGGGCTTCTTTGACCTTATCGCGTATAATTGTTAAATGTTTAGGCTCATAGTAGGGATTGAATTTAATATCGCCGTATGCAAACTTGATATCAGCTGTCACAGCCTGGTCTTCATTGATGTCTAAATAAATTTGACTTTGAAGTGGGGTGATGTCATGGTTTTGTAAAAGCATGTTCAGTTGATCGTCACGAAGATATGGTTTGATGCGTGGTAAAACGGCGCCTAAAAAGCCTGGAAGAAGTTCTGTTGCAATGTGAAGTGATTTTCTCTGTGTGATCATTTGCTGAATAAGCGGTAAGACGTTCGTTACAAAATCAGGTGTACTTCGGCTAATGGCTTGTTCGGTTATGAGAAAGAGTGAGTTTGGCGTTTGGTGGTAGTTTAGTGTTTGGTAAGGGTGGTGGAGTTCATAGCCATCTTTGACGGCTTGTAAGTCAAAATTAAAGGCAAGTGTTTCGGGATTTAAATAAATTGTGTTGTTATGATGTGTATCTATATTAATGGCAATGTCTTGGCCTTTGTATAAGTCAAAGAAACGCTCAAACTGAGCATGGGTGAGTAACATTGATTTTTTATCAGGGACATACCCACTAAACTCGGTGTAGTACGTCATTTGGTCAGTGGCAACGTCTAGAATAAATTGAAGTAGCGGAAGGGAGTCGTCTTCAAATTGGTCTAATTCATGACGAAGTGTTAATTCTTTTCCATAGTTGTATTCGGTACTATTTTTCATGCATTGCGTGAAATGGAAGAAGTCTTTAATGATATACGCTCGTTTACGACCAATCGAGGCCTCGAGTGAAAAGAATTTGCCGTTGTATTTTAGCTTTGGAATAAGCTTTACTTTTGGTTGGTGAAGCCCTAGGTTGACACTAGGTGCTTGAGCTAATGTCTGTTCATATTCTTCAATCAGTTTTTTTGTCATCATGCGCTCTTTATACGCATCGCCGTTCTCGTAACGAAATTCTCCTAGTTTACGCTGCTGTTTTTTAGCGTGTAGAAGTGTCGCGATAACATGTTTGCAGTGACCACGATATTTATTAAATGCAGGACAAGTACAAGAGGCTGTTTGAAAATATCCACGTGGTGAAAAGCCAATGACAATCCGATACCAGTTCGTACTTCCACTCACTGATGCATGAATTTCATAAGATTTTTCATATAAATTATTTTCAAAATATTTCACTTCAGTGACTCTGCCTTGTTTAAAATATTCTTTTCCCCTGTTTAACGTTTCGTCATAAAAAGCGGCTTGCCGAATCAGGTGATCCGTAATGTCTAATTTCATATTCTCACGTCCTATCTAAAGCTGATACATATATTTTAGTATAAAATACAAGTTGATAACAACAAATTTAGTTAATTTCTAATGGGATGACATTAAAATAAAATAAAGCAACGATTTAAAGTACTAAATTTAATGAAACGGTGCTAAAAATTTATTGCCAAGCTATGAACGAAGTTGACCAAAGGGAAGGAGGGAAAAGGATATTTATTAATTATCAGTGTAACCTGAACTGATTGGTTGAATTTATTCATGAAGGGGAAGTTCTTTTAAAATAGGTAAAACAAACCATTAATCATGAGGGGCTCCGTTGATGGGCATGTTCGGTCAATGTAAACAATTGGCTGAAAAGAAATTTGGATCAACCGCGACGTTTGACACTATTAAAAAAACATCTGCCCTAGGGCATATGTCATCTCAAACCTAAGTTGAACGATTAGACATGATACAAACAAGATACATAATAAATAGCACCCAGGTTTCCTAGGGTGCTATTTGTTAACTAGTTAATATTAATAATAACTGAACCACTTTCACATTTAACGCTTAAGTTTTTAGATCCCCCATTGTTTACAGTGACCGTATTTCCTTGTTTGTTTCCATTCACTCTGACAGAACCGAAATCAGACATTAAATTATAATTATAATCAGCTAAATTACCATTGAGATTGACCTCGACGCTTCCAAAATCATTTTCGATGTTTGATGAATTGACGACACTATCAGTAATCTTAATGCTTCCTGTTTCATTTGTCGCATCAAGTACAAGGGCAGTAATTGATTTTAATTCAGTCTTTCCAAAATCGTTACTCACGATTAAGTTAGATGCAGTCAAATCACTCACTGAAATACTTCCGCTTTCAGCAGCTACATCCACGTTGTTAGATACTATATTGCGCAGATTAATAGCACCAAAATCATTTTCAACCGACAGAGTTATTGCTTTAACCGTATCCAAATTAATTAATCCACTCTCAACTTCTAATTCTAAAACACCAGTCTCGATATTTTCAAGCGTTGTTTTTCCAAAGGCATTTTTAATGTAGATGTTAGTTGCCACCTGATCTTCCATAACGATATTTGCGGTATCTGTATTCAAAGTGATGTTATCTAAAGAAGTACCACTTGGAATATGGATTGTGAACGTGCTTGAAGGTTGGAAAAAGTTAAACCCAATAAAATGATTGATCTTATCTTGCGTAACTTTAAGCATACCATTTTCCACACGGTAAGAAATAGTTCCATTGCTATTATAATAAGTGGCTTCAATGCCAAAGTGATCGGATTCAATCAGTTGAACCTCGCTCATATAATCTAAGTCTAAATCAATCGATTGAAAGTCATCCATTGTTTCATTAATCGTGATAGGGGCACCGTAATCTAATGTTAGGCCATGGCCAGCTAGCGATATCGATGTTGCACCACCCGCAAAAAATCCAATCGCGGCTAAAATAACCCCGACCAGCATGAGAACAATTGAAATAATAATTAGCTTTTTATTCATATTCATAACCTCCCTTAGACACGTCGTTTATTTATTTTAGTTAAAGCTAGACGAAACACTTTTGCTAATCCATTAATTGAAAGTCTTGTAAACCAAGTAATAATGGCTCCGAATAATAACCCAAGTCCAATGATTCCACAACCGATCCCTAAAAATAAAATAGTCGTCGGAACGCTTGAGGTGATGACAAAGAATGCAGCAAGGATAGCCACAACACCTGCGAAGATTAGAGCACCAGCCGTCACAATAAG
>DNGE01000059.1:6839-8557 GCA_003486705.1 Bacillota bacterium | reverse complement strand
CCCAAGAGGCAATCCGATTGGTGCTGCTAAGATGGCTAACACAACAAACCAAATAGAAGAGGTCTTTGTTTTAACCTGTACCGGGTGGTTCACTGCATAATCAGCTAAAATATCAGACGCAATACTTGACGGATGCCCAAAGATTAGGGTCACATCTTCATGCGCCGATGTGTTGGCATCCTCAAAATACTCGACGTAATAATTTAAGGCATTATTAATGTCTGATTGAGGTAATTGTTTTAAACGCTTTTGTAAGTCTTTAATAAATTCATGCTTATTCATCTTTCATTCCTCCCAATAAAATATGATCGACTTTGCTTTTGTACGATTTCCAATCCAAGATATATTCTTGATATTTTAATTTTCCAAGTGGTGTAATTTGATAGTAACGGCGATTGCGCCCTTGAAACGGTTCATCATACGTGATGAGAAACTCATTTTTTTGAAGACGTCTTAATACCGGGTATAAAGTGGACTCCGAGATATTCATGACTTCTTTCACTTGCTGCGTTAACACATAACCATATGTGTCTCCTTGATTTAATATTGAAAGGACGCAAGCGTCGAGTAAGGCTGAACCAAGTTGAAATGACATCCATCTCATTCCTCTCTTATTTTGTATCTAATATTATACGTCATATAATATTGTTTATGCTTATACTATACGCCGTATAATATGATTTGTAAACCACTATTTAAGAAATATTTAAAAACTTCGAAAAAGAATGTCCTATTTCATTAAAAGAGTAAATAAAAAAAGGAAAACGTTGGTTTCGACTGTATGTTATAGGTGTAGTCTAAAAAATTGGAGTGATGACATGGAAAAAATCATAGAAAATAAACAAACCCAAGAAAAGCTAGATCAAGAATACCTTAGGCTTAAAGTTATCGGGAAGTGGGGGTATTACTTTATATTAGGGGGCATGGCTGCTCTTTTAATGTGGGGAATATTCCTTTGTTCTTAACGATGGTTTTAAGTTATAACGCAGAAGGGGGGACTCTACGCTTAGTTAATTTTCGATGTATGTTGCATCAGGTTAGGGTAAAACTATAAGACATGTTCTACTTTAGGATGGTTGTTTAGTAGATAGGCATCTGGATATAAATTCTAATGCGTATTATTTGAGAGTGATTAGTAAATAAGTTAAGATGTAAAAAAACAAACTTGAAACAGTAATACGATAGCAAGTTTAATCATAGCCTGATGGGAATGTAGACAGATTTACTGATGATGAGAAGGGAGGTTTCTAAAAACAACTTTGTTTTTAGAAAGAGACAATGAGAGATTATATGTATTTAAATAATGAACTAATGCAAAAGAAAGATGGTTTTTACCAATTAGAAAAAGATAAATTAGCGGTGCAAGCATTTGAAGACGAGGTAAAAGATAAGTTAATGACGTTTGAATCTCCCCTTGCACGCTTACATTATTTAATTCATGAGAATTATTATGAAAATATATTTGCGTTATATAAAGAAGAGGACGTCTTAGCGTTACAACAACTCATTGATGATTATGAGTTTAAGTTTCAATCGTTTATGGCGATTTCAAAGTTTTATCAAAGCTATGCGCTTAAAAGCAATGATGGGCGTTACTATTTAGAAAGATATGAGGATCGTATTTTATCAGTCGCGCTATCACTTGGGTCTGGCAGTATTGAACAAGCGACAGAGCTTGCGATTGCGATGATTGAACAACGTTATCAACCGGCCACGCC
>DNGE01000059.1:4227-6569 GCA_003486705.1 Bacillota bacterium | reverse complement strand
TTAAACTCGATTAATTATGTCTTAAATACATGCGGGCAACTATCAAAAATTGGTGGTGGAGTGGCAGTTAATTTATCAAAGTTACGCGCTCGTCACGAGTCTATTAAGGGGATTGAAAATTGTTCAAGCGGTGTGTTACCGGTTGCTAAATTATTAGAAGATGTGTTTAGTTATGTGAATCAATTAGGTCAACGTCCTGGCGCTGGTGTGGCATATTTAAACGTGTTCCACTGGGATATTGAAGAGTTTTTAGATACGAAAAAGATTAATGCATCTGAGAAAGCCAGACTTCAAACGTTATCGATTGGTCTTATTATTCCAAACCAATTTATGTCACTAGCCCAAAGAAATGAAAAAATGCATGTCTTCGCCCCTCACACGGTGTATCAAGCACTAGGTGAGCATTTAGATGATTTAGATATGGAAGCGCGTTATGAGGAGTTGGTGAATCACCCCGATATTAAAAAACGTGAGCTTGATCCGCGTAAGCTTTTAATTCAGATTGCGCGTATGCAGTTTGAGTCGGGGTATCCGTATATTGTGTTTAAGGGGAATGCGAATGCAGCGCACGCCTTAAAAGATATGGGTCAAATTAAGATGTCTAATTTATGTACGGAGATTTTTCAACTTCAAGAGACGTCGACGATTCATGATTATGGAGAGAAAGATATTATCCGTCGAGATATTTCGTGTAACTTAGGGTCGTTAAATATTGCAAATGTGATGGAGGAAAAGGCGATTGCCCAGTCTGTTTTCGCAGGTATGGATGCCTTAACGTCTGTTAGTGATAAAAGTCAAATTAAAAATGCTCCAGGCGTGAAAAAGGCAAATGATGAGCTACATGCGGTGGGCCTTGGTGTGATGAATTTACACGGGTATTTAGCCAAACAGAACATCCCTTATGAAAGTGACGAGGCAAAACAATTTGTCCGTACCTTCTTTATGATGATGAATTATTATTCTATTTTGCGCAGTATGGAAATTGCGAAGGAACGCGGTGAAACATTTAAGGACTTTGAAAAATCAACGTATGCATGCGGCGAATATTTTGAGCGTTATTTGAAAACGGATTACGCGCCAAGTAGTAAAAGAGTCTTAACTTTATTTGAAGGTATGACAATTCCAACCCCAAATGATTGGGATGAGTTAAAACAAAAGGTTGCCACGCACGGGCTCTATCATGCGTACCGATTAGCCATTGCACCAACGCAAAGTATCGGTTATATTCAGAACGCAACGCCATCCGTCGCACCCATTATTGATGTGATTGAGCGCCGAACCTATGGTGATTCTACAACGTATTATCCAATGCCATATTTATCAGTGGAAAACTTCTTTGCCTATAAATCGGCTTATCATATGAACATGTTTAAAGTCATCGACTTAGTGGCTGAAATCCAGGAACACATCGATCAAGGCATTTCAACAACCCTCTATGTCGATTCCAACACCTCAACCAAAGATTTAGCTCGTTACTATATTTACGCCCACCAAAAAGGTCTCAAAGCGCTGTATTACACACGTACCAAAAACTTAGCCTTTGAAGAGTGCGTCTCATGTTCGGTTTAAATTGAAAATATTTAAGCAATCTTAGTAGGGACCCAGCCGTATTTTGAAACATATTAGAAACAGAGATTATAACAATCATATTTAGTTAACTTTAAGCAAAACTGGAGGAGAAGGATGAAAAACATAACGTACCAAGCCATCAACTGGAACTCGCCGGATCATCAATTTTATGACACCATTTATTTAAAACAAGTGGAACAATTTTGGTTACCCGAAGAAATCCCTGTTGGCGATGACAAATCAATTTGGGATAACTTAGATGCGGTCACGAAACAAACTTACGAGCGTATCTTAGCCGGATTAACCTTGCTCGACACAGAGCAATCTGTTGGGATTACACGCATTGCGGATCAAACGGATAACTTATTTATAAAAAGTATACTCGCCTTATTCGGTGGATTTGAAACGATACATGCTCGTTCGTACTCAACTATTTTTCAAACACTTTGTACCACTGAGCGTATTAATGAACTGTTTGCCTGGATAGAAGATACAAAAGTCTTACAAGATAAAGTCCATACGATCATTAACACGTACAAAAACATCAACGATGAACAATCCTTGTTCATGTCCATGGTCGGTAGCTTATGCCTAGAAGGCATCTGCTTTTACTCAGGTTTCTACCTCCCGTTATTTTTAGCGGGCCAGGGCAAAATGGTTAACTCAGGTGAGTTAATCAACTTAATTTTACGTGATGAAAAGCTGCACACGGTTGGTATGGGATTCTTTGCAAAAGGTATTTATTCTAAGTTTGGTCATGACACACAAGTTGC
>DNGE01000059.1:0-3940 GCA_003486705.1 Bacillota bacterium | reverse complement strand
ATCGAATACAACGTCAACTATGCGTTATCTTGTTTAGACTTTGAGCCAATGTTTGAAACCATTACGGAAAGTTCAGTTAACCCAATCGTCATGAACGGGATTTCAACCGAAACAAAAAACCACGACTTTTTCTCAACAAAAGGAAATGGCTATATTAAAACAACAAAAGTTGAAGAACTCAGCGATGAGGACTTCGAATTTAATTTTTAATAACTAAAAGCTACTTAATGACTCCATTGGAGGTTTAAGTAGCTTTTTTTATTGTTGGACGTAAAGTGAAGTAGGACAATTTGTAGATTAAATTGCTAAGAGAAAGCTGAATTCTAAAAAATTGTAAATATACAGAATTGAACGAAAAAAGTCCGAGATAAAAAAAGGAATTAATGCAAATTTCTTGTATGTTATAGTGAGTGGAAAATAAATAACACACTTAAACAATTAGAAAGGTAGGTCTAATCATGATACAAGTTCCATCCTTAGCGAAGAGTAGCTATTATGAACATCGTATATCAGAAATATTTGAGTTCTGTAAACAATTTAGTGTTGAAGCTGGAAAAAACGAGTTTGATTATGTGATCACAATCAATGCTAAAGAGGAGTTTAATGGGTATCCATTAACACAATTACAAGCAGACAAGTTGTTACGAAAAGACTTAGAGGTTTTGTTTCATATTCCTAAATATGATTTAGAGTTAGAAGTCCAAGAACTGCTTAAAAAGCGATGTAGCGGCATCTTTGCAAATATTGAAAATTATTATGGGTTTTATATTTGGATGCATCAAATATATCCAGAATTGATGAGAGAGTATAAAAAGAATCAAGAATGTCTATCTCGCGTTTTCTCGCCACAACTCATTCGTGAATGGAATCGAGATTACTATGAACAAATAGTTAAACATTATGTTGAATATACGGCCGTAAAGCATTGCGAAAACTTGAGTCCTTTATTTATACAGGTAGCTAATAACTATTATAATGAAATAGAACATCAAATTAGACTAGGCTGTGTAGGTTAAGTCAATGGATTAAAAATTGTTAAGACATATCTATCTCCTCTACTTAATATGATAGCTAAGAAGAGGAGTGAGTGCAGTGGAACAGAATTTAATAGCAAATAAGAGATTATGGTTTCATACGAGTTGGATTAATATTTTAATAGGGTTTTCGATTTATGTGTTTATGAGGCTGGAGCTAGTGAGTTCATATAGTTTATATTTTTATTTAAGCAGTTTGATTCAGTCGGTAGGAATTTATTTAATTGTTGTGTGTCTGACAATAGGAAAAATGAATGCATACATTCGATATGGTTTTAGTGTTGGAAACTACGAAAAAGGTTGGGTTTCACTTTCAATAATGGTGGCATGTTTAGAACGTATTTTAACGATGTATATGGTGTATTTTCAAGAAAAGTATGGAATGGGATTTCAAATTGGTGGGAATCAAGTGACAGGTCTAGACTTGCATTTTGATCATTTTTTTATTACGGGTGTGATCGCCCCAATATTTGAGGAGTTTTTATTTCGCGTTGTCATGTTTGCTTTATTTGCGTGGTTCATTCACACTGTATTTAAGTCGTTCAAGTTAAACGCATTGCTAAATACAAATATTTCCTGGTTCGATGTATACAATTTAAAGTCAAAGGTTTGTTGGGTTGTGATTATTGTCTCGAGCACTGTGTTCTCCCTGATGCATGGTCCTGATTTATCAAGTTTTCATTTTTATGCACTAGGGGGATTAGTAGGCGCTGTTTTGTTTTTAAAATTTGGTTACTGGGCGGCTGTAGTGCAGCATTTTGCCTATAATTATTTAACGTATTTATTTTTTGTTGTGATTGAATTGATTGGGAATTTGTTTTAAACCACCCCCTTTTAGCGAGGTGTTTTCGTATTTTTACACTCATCTTAAATGATTTATCGTATAATGGTAGTGGATTCAATAATTTAGAAATCGATAGTTAGTAAACGTAAGGAGTGAAGTCATGAGCGCAGGATTAATACATCTTTATTGTGGAGATGGAAAAGGGAAGACAAGTGCGGCTATGGGACTGGCACTTAGAGCAGCGGGTCGAAATAAAAAAGTTTTAATTACGCAGTTTCTAAAAAATAATCGAACGGGTGAACTTTATTCGCTTAAACAATTAGAGACAACCATTGATATTGAAGAAGCGATTCCAGTTCAAAAGTTTGTCTGGCATATGACGGATGCGGAAAAAGAAGCATGTAAAGTTGAGCACACTCAACGATTTCAAGACATTATAAAAAAAGTAGAAAAAGATGACTATGATGTTTTAATTTTAGATGAATTGATTGCGACAATAAATTTAGATTTTGTTCCTCTAAAGACGGTGCTTAATTTTTTAGTAACAAAACCAGAAAAATTAGAAGTTGTATTAACGGGGCGCGATCCTTTACCTGAACTCATTGAGTTAGCGGATTATGTGAGTGAAATCAAAGCCATTAAACATCCATTTGATAAAGGTGTAAATGCACGTAAAGGGATTGAATTTTAAATGAGTTGTTTAAATCGTTTAAGGTGATGAAGTCACGTCGCATGATAGACAAAATAAAAACTCAGACATAGGGACCACTAGAGATTCTTCTAGTGGTTTTATTTAGCATAAAATGATATTCACCCTTATATAATGTATAAAAAAGTCATTTTGTAATAGGGGATGTTCTTATGGTTTTTGAATGGGAATCAGAATGGGAAAAAATATATCAACAGCATCAAGAAGTAAACTATGATGTGCTGCCGAGTGTTAAATTTGCAACAGAAATATTTAAACGAAATGACTGTATAAAAATTATTGATTTAGGTCATGAATCGAGCCAACATAGTATGTTTCTAGCCGCTAATGGTTTTAAAGTTATTCCAGCTAAATTTTCTGAAATGCGCATTGATTTTACCGTAGCGCAACCAAAGAAATCCAACAATAATAATGTTCGGGTTCAACACGATATGAGACATCCGTGCGTGGATGATCAATGCGTAGATGGGATTTTATGTGTCTGGCCACTTGAATATGGGGCACTTGATGAGGCTTACCAACAAGTGAGTGAGATGCATCGTCTTGTGAAACCTGGGGGACTTGTGGTCATGGACTATATTTCGGCAGAAAATAATAGTTTACATAAAGTCACTGAATTTGATAGTCAAAGATTTTATCAGTCAACAGAAAATATGTCAATTTCATACCATTACTACACAGAGGAAGAAATTCAAACCTTATATATAAACTTTGCTAAGGTTGATATTGTGCCGTTAGATTATCAGTTTATCGATCAAAAACAAGAAGAACAGACACTTAAAGCGTTTATGGTGATTGCAACAAAGTAGTAGCTCAATAGAAAATGGGACGAATATCTTCAACATTTAATCAATATAATAAATCGTACTAATAGTTGAATTTTGTGTTTAACCTGATATTTTTTACATATAAAAATCGGTGTAATAGAATAGGTTAAATAACAAGAGGGGAGTAGCGGGATGAGTTATATTAGGAAATATTTTTTTGAGTTGTTTATTTTAGTATTTTCAATTTATAATTGGTTTTGTGTCATGATGATTTCATCTGATTTACCAATTGAGATTGGACTTTTTGACACGTGTTATCGAGTGATAGCCATTTTGTTTTGCGGTTATTTATATTTAAAAGGGATAAAATCAAATGTAATGAGCATGGTAAGTTTATTACCAATCATGCTTTGGTTTATTGAAGCATTATATTCTATGATGTTTAATTATCATCCCTATGTAACCTTACTGACGATTGTTGGGGCAGTGGTGAGTGGTGCAAGTTTTGTGTATGTGCGCAAGGTTAAATTAAATCGTCTTCATTTTAGATTAAAACAGATAAAGGTTTCAAATAGCCGATAATAGTCATGCTTTAGATTAGTTCATATGATAAAAAGATAGCCATATTATCAGGATGGCTATCTTT
>DNGE01000040.1 GCA_003486705.1 Bacillota bacterium | reverse complement strand
TAGATAAAAGTTTACAGGAAATGTTTGAGTTGCAAAAAAAAAAAAAAAAAAAATTAAAAAGAAAAAGAAACTTAAGTTGAACAGTCGTGATTATAAGATAGGTAAAAGAATCTAATTTAAAAATATCATCTCACTTGTGGTTAAATCAGACCACATTTTATTTTAATTACTCTAAAAAATAGATTAAAAGCTTTGATGTTTTCCTAGTTTTCGCAATCAAGTTGTCAAGACTACGATAATATGGTAGTTTATTAAAGTTAGATTGAGAAAAAGGAGTGCGGTTATGAAAGTTATTGCTTTTAATGGAAGTCCAAATCGTGAAGGAAATACTTATCATGCATTAAAGTTGGTTACTGATCAATTAGAGTCTGAAGGAATTGATGTTGAGATTATTCATGTTGGAAATAAACAAATACGAGGATGTCTTGCCTGTGGACGTTGTGCAAAAATGAGAAATGAAACGTGTGCGATTACAACAGATCCAGTGAACGAGTGGGTTCAGAAGATGAAAGAAGCAGATGGTATATTATTAGGGTCCCCCGTTCATTATTCAGGTGTAGCAGGTACAATGAAAAGCTTTTTAGATCGCGCATTTTATGTCGCTGGGGTAAATGATGCTATGTTACGACACAAAGTAGGGGCATCAGTTGTTGCAGTTCGTCGTTCAGGAGGACTAACAACGTTTAACGAACTAAATCATTTCATTAATTATTCAGAAATGTTAATGCCTACAGCTAATTATTGGAATATAATTCATGGACGTATACCTGGTGAAGTTCACGAGGATTTAGAGGGTGTTCAAATTATGCAGGTTCTAGGACGTAATATGGCTTGGTTAATGAAGTTAGTAGAGCATGGTAAAGATGCTATTCCAGCACCAGACAAAGTTAAAAAACAATGGACGCATTTTATTCGTTAGTAACGTTCTATTATTAATAATGACACATAAATATATTAAAACTTCTAAAGGTATACAAAACATTAGTTTGTGCTTCTTTAGAAGTTTTTTTATTAATAATAGATCATCAAGAGGTGAATAAAATTTTAAGTACTTAATAGAACCGATTTTTAAAATACTTTCTCTTGAAATAAAAAGGTCGATTAATGTGTAAAAACATATTTTTTGTCTCATAAAATATGCTAAAATATAAATGAGGAAAAAATAGGGAGATTGAGAAATAGCATGAAAAAAATTATCGTCATAAATGGAAGTGGGAAAGGACAAGATAGTACCACCTTAAAGATTACAAATGCCTTTCTAGAAGGATTTAAATTAATAGAGGACACAGCTCAAATAGAATTCGTTCATTTAGCTGAATTATCGTTTAATCATTGCACTGGTTGTCAAATCTGCTCACAGATTACACCGGGAAAATGTCAATTTCAAGATGATTTATCAGAAATCGTACTTAATTATTCAAAAGCTGATATTATCATACAAAATTGGCCGTTGCATTTTTACTCTGTAGGGTCGTTAATGGAAAAGTTCTTTGAACGCCTAAATCCGATCCTTTCATATGTTAAAACACATGAGGATGAAGAGTTTGTTGGATTAAAACGTGTTGTTAATCGAACCGATGCAGATAATATCGTCATGATCAGTACGTGCTCAGCGGCAGATGTTCGCAAAGCATATGAAGGAGTAACGAGAAGGCTAAATACACATTTGGATAATAAAGGAACACGGTTGTTTTTTCAAAACACATCCTATTCCTATACAAGGCAATCTATTAATGGAATTGACTTTTACAAAGCTATTTCCTGGGCGGGACAAGATTTTGCTCGCCACCGTAAAATCTCAACTGAAGTGGAACAAATTTTAGACAAGTTTATTCAATCATCGGAACATGAGATTTTTGTAACTCGTGAAATAGCCTATGATGAGTTTTTTAATGATCCAACAAAACAACAAGAGAATCGAGTCATTCATGAAAAATTAAAGAAAATGTTTACATTTTATCAACCATCGTTATTAAAAGAAAGTAATAGAGTATTGGAAATTAAGTTTACTAGTTTAAAAGAAACGTATCATATTTTACTAAATGAAGACGAAGTCATCGTCTTGACAAAAGGGGAGCGTATTCCTGATTGTACAATTCAGACCACTTTTTTAATGTGGCAAAATTTAACCAGTGGTAAGGTTAAATTGTTTGATGCGTGTCAAAGAGGTGAGCTTACGTTTAATGGAGATAAAGAAATCATGATTGCCATCGATAATGGGTTACTGTACCGACCTGAAAAAAAAGAGGAAGAGCTGAGTTTACGTTTATCATCTGGCAAAAATAAAAAATGGGTGAGAAGTAAAATGAATCATTGGATCTTCTTTTTATTACCGTGGATTTATACGTATATAGTCATTTCACCGTTTTCAAACATAGCGTTTCTGACTGTACCACTTGTCGTCATCGGTATTTATTTACTCAAAAAACCGACGGATACGACTTTTATTGATAGAGGAAATGTTATATTACTGATATTATTGACGATTCTAAAGTTATTCTTGGTGGATACTCAAGGTAGTTTAAGTGTAAATAGCATTCTTATGATTGCGTTTGTACTGTTAGGTGGATTATTCAGTTGCACATTATTTACAAAAATACCGTTAACAGCTTATTTAGGTTATGATAAGTATTTTAAAGACATTAATTCAGTTGAATCTTATTTGAATAAACATCGACTGATGACGTACTTATTTGCGACTGTTCTCATTTTAATGCCTGTTCAGGCTGGAATCGGTTATCTACTCAATATTAAATGGATGAATCTTTGGATTATTGGCTATTTAGTTCTGTGCTG
>DNGE01000183.1:14118-17063 GCA_003486705.1 Bacillota bacterium | reverse complement strand
AGCTGCTCGTTTTATTATCTTTAATAATTTTTTCTTACTTAACGATTCATCATCCATTAATCGATTTGCTAACCACACCGGTAATAATTTAGAATATTTATGTGGTTTAATTCTTTTAGAAAAGATTAAGTTTTCGTTTGACTCAGTCCCTAAAAGCTTTGCTAACCCTAGAAAATCAACCCTATTAGATTCTATAGAAGAATGATTTAAATATATATAACTCATACTCTTCATCACTTCATCTATCCGTTGAGAAATGATTTCTTCATCTTGAATCGACCAACTTATGTTTAATAAGTGAGATGAAATACTAGAAAATATGCCTTTATACTTATGATACAACTCGTTTTCAATTATTAGTTTGCATTGTTTGTATGGGTTTAATTTATTATATTCTGTTATAATGATAAACCACTTATTAATATCAGGATGATTTATTAATGTTGCCTCATCTAAATCAAGCTCATCATTTAGTGGTTTAATAATATCGTCAAAATTAATACCTAGCGTATAAGAGTTACTATAATCTAATTTATTTTTGAAAATATTAACTCCATTAAACACCGTTGAAAAATCTACTGGCTCACGTAATATTTCCATACTCGTTTTACCACTATCTAATATCATTTGTCCTAATCTATCATCAATCTCTTGTAATATTTCAACGATATCTTTGTTATTATTTTCTCTATGACTACTCCACTTTATGGTGTTATTTATAAATTCAAAGTGACTACCTGGGTATTGATACTGATAAATACTTTCTACATCACTAATCGAATCAACAACAATAACTCCATTACTGCTTTCTAATACTTTCTTTTCGTTCGAAGTGAAAATTTGATTAAATTCTTGTTCAGTTTTTATCTTATCTAAAACTAACTCAACTTTATCTTTATTTTCTCTTATCCACAACACTCTTTCTTGTTGCTGCTCATCTTCTAAAATAAAATCACAGAGCTCTTTAAATAGGCTTGCTTTTTTTATGAACGGATAATTTGTATTAACAGCAATAGAGCTTTCATAATTAATACCGATAAATTCTTGGTCTATTTTCACTTGTTTAAACAATTCTTTCGCGTACTCTTGACCTTGTTTTGTACTATCTATTCGCGAAAAAACAACGGTACATTTTTTTCTATCCTCTATTAAATCTAATATCAAGTTCGTTCCCTTAACATTTTCTTTATTTGGGTAAGCACAAAGTACAACTTCATCAGCAATTGATGTGATAGATAAAGCTCCCCAATTATTTAATCCCGTTCTTGAATCAATTAAGACATAGTCTAGATTATATTGTTCACTAAGATTAGAAATTAACTCTAAAATATATTTTTGTTCGCAAATACTTTTATGCTTTAACTTTTCAATTCGCTTAATGTATTTATTATTTATTTCTCCTGTTGGAATAATATATAAATCACCTGCTGTATTTAACTCTAATTTTGTCATTAAGTGCGACTCTGATTTATCTTTTGATGGAATATCATATATTTTATTATATAAATATTCCACTAATCCATAGTTTGTTTTAATAGATTCACTAAAAATATCATTGTAACTTGGTGCTTCAATGTCTAAATCTATAATCGCTACTTTTTTCCCTTCATTTGCTAATAAGTACGCCGTTTGAATTAAAGCTACCGATCTCCCAACACCACCCTTATAGGAGTAAAAAGAAATAATTTTGGCTCTATTTTTTCCATTCTCATTATTAGTTAATCCGCTAGTTTCTGAATAAAGAGAATCAACCAATCCTCCAAACGTATATTCTGGATTTAATTGATTCACTTTACGATAAATTCCTAAAAACCCAGCCTCTTCAACTGAATAAAAGTTTACAAATCCTAAATACACTTGCTCTTCTATTACTAACATATTATTTAACTTAGCCATACGGTCATGAATAATATTTAAATAATCTCCATCAAATTCAGAAACAACGATTAGATCAAGTCGATTGACATTTATTAAATTAACCTCTATCCATTCAGATTCTGTTTCAGTGATAAAAACTGATTCTAATTCCGCTATAAATTTTTTAAACACATTTTTTTTATTCATTATTCCACCTCCATATGACTTCTATTAGTTAATACCCAGTTATGTAAGAATTGAAATGCTTGATTCCAATTTAAAAATACTTCCTCTATGTTTAAATGTTCCGATTGTACACAATATCTTAAATCTATAAAACTACCAACATTCAAAGGATCTTGTATAACTTGTACATAAGATCTAATTTGTTCATCATCTGCATATAAATCATATAAAAAACTAATTTTATTAATTGCTTCTTCTATTTTATGTTCTGGATTTATGCACACCCCATAAGAAAAAATATGTTGTCTTATTTCACTTTTTTTTCTACGAGAAAAATCATTTTCTACTAATGAGGTTTCAACACCATTCACGGCCTCATTATTATACCAATTGCGATAATACTCCTTAGTAATTTGATGCTGTCTAACTAATATAGACTTCAGCAAACACTCAATCACAATCCCACCAACATGCATCACAATGATTTTTCTATCTTCAGCATGTAACTTTATTAAATCTTTAAGCCTCTCGGCATAAGCTAATTCAAAATTTTCTATTTCTCTAAAATCAATCTGTTGCATATTTAATACCCGCTTCATAACATAATTTTGAAAACTTTTTACTTATTATATCATGTTAGTAACTAATAGTGGTGCGCCGAATACAAAATCAACACCAATATTTTATTTTTTAAATTATCTACTTTATCCGATAGGTTTACACAATCAAAACTCTATTACAACTCTTACTATTTTACAAATTTCCGCTCACATAAGTCGACATTTGTAACCCATAAAAAAACTGAGATAACCAACACTCTGGAAATCTCAGTTCTCACTATTTTACTCTTCCTTCTTACCCACCATAAAAATATCTAAGATTTCTTGGCTGTAATTTAAGCT
>DNGE01000183.1:11636-13858 GCA_003486705.1 Bacillota bacterium | reverse complement strand
CCCTCAATTAATAACACATTCGCCTCGCGATTAATGCGTGGATAAACTAAGCGCATGCGCTTGGGTTCAATCTTGTACTTTCTAAATGTCTCAAGAATATCGACTAAGCGGTCTGGTCGGTGCACCATACAAAAACGCCCACCTGATTTTAATAACAACGATGCTTCCTTCACTACATCATCAAGCGTACACATCACTTCATGGCGCGCAATCGTTAAATAATCATTTTTATTCACATTACTATCCGGATTCACCTTAAAATATGGCGGATTACACGTGACAATATCTTGTGAATACTTCCCTATTTGCTCATGAACACCAATTAAATTCGTATGCAGCACCTCAATTGAATCTTCAAGCGCATTCACTGCCACATTACGAGTCGCTAAATCATAAGATTGATCTTGTAATTCAACGCCGATAATCTTAGCATTTGGATTTCGTAACGATAAAAAAAGTGGCACAGGAGCATTCCCTGTACATAAATCCACAATCGCATTCGCATTTTTATTGATCGTCACATAATGTCCTAGCAACGTTGAATCCAATGAGAAATTAAACATCTCTGGATTTTGAATAATCTTTAATCCTTCATAACCTAATAAATCATTTAAAACTTCATTATCTTTTAAAAAACTTTTACTTGCTGTCAAATTCTCCACCACCTGTTGATAACTTTTGTTAAAAATCTGTTTAAAGCTTTATTTATGCAAACAAGTCTATCTCTTTATAAATTGCGATAGACTTTAACATTTGATGCTACTTTTTTTACAACTTGTTCTTTGAACCAATTCGTTTCAACTTATTGGTTTGCTTCAATATTAGGAATTCATCGACGGATCTATTTCATATGATTAACGTTTCAAAAAACCCTCTAAAACATACATAAACTCGCTTAAGAGATTTAAAAACCTCTGTAAGCGAGTGTGTTTATCTTTTTAGTCACCCATTAAATTTCTTAAATCTTCGTCAATGACGATATCATCTTTGCGTGATGATTTGCGATCGAGGATTTTAATAATTTCACTTGAGTGATGCTTTTTAATACTTTCTTTGTATTCAACGACAATCGTTTCTGACACCATGTTAACAGATCGAACACGTCCTTCGCCAACTTCTGTTCGCACGCGGTTTCCAACGTCAGGTAAACGTCTCATCGTCTCAACATAATTTTCATTTTCATATTTTAAACAGCACAACAGTTTTCCACAGATTCCTGAAATTTTAGATGGATTTAATGATAACTGCTGGTTTTTAGCCATTTTAATCGTGACGGTTTCAAACTCACCTAAGAACGAGCTACAACATAAAACACGACCACAAGGACCTAAGCCCCCAATCATTTTAGCTGCATCACGAACACCAATTTGGCGAAGTTCAATACGCAATCTAAATGTATAAGCTAAATCCTTAACTAACTGTCTAAAGTCTACGCGTCCCTCAGATGTAAAATAAAAAATTAACTTTGTACGGTCAAACGTGTACTCACATCCAAGTAACTGCATATCTAATTTATTTTTTTGCACTAATTCCTCACACGTACTTAGTGCCACAGCTTCATCTTCTTTATTTTTTTGATGCTGTAATCTATCTTCTTCTGTTGCAATACGCATCACCGGTTTTAAAGGTAAAAACACATCTTCTTCATTCACAAGCTTTGATGCAATCACAACAGAACCAAATTCCATTCCGCGTACTGTTTCAACTAAAACATAATCTCCAACGGTTAACTCAAAACCATTTGGATCAAAAAAGTACTTCTTCCCCACATTTTTAAACTGTATTCCTACCACTTCATATTGCATCCTAAATGCCTCCCTTCATTTGTAAAAATAAACGATCTAAACATAATAAAACATTTCCATTTGATTGAATTCGTTTTTCTGTTTCAAGCAGTGCTTTAATACGCTCTAAACAAATGGCTTGTGTCATTTTAGATTCACTTAACGTTAACGAAGTCTCATACGTCTTATAACGTATATCATCAGACTTCCCTAACTTCATCTTTAAAACATCCTCATAATAAATCATTAGCAATTGCAAATAGAGTAATTGGTTTTTTTTCTCTTTTAACAATGCACTTTGTTTTGAAATTAAAACACTTGGATCAAAATTCGTTTTTGAAAAACATTCTTCGGTTTTAATGGCCAGTTCGATCAGCTGGGCAAAAACTTCTGATTGAGCTAATTCCAACGCCTCGTTTATATTTTGGGTTAACGTCG
>DNGE01000183.1:10025-11512 GCA_003486705.1 Bacillota bacterium | reverse complement strand
ATTGAGCTAACTCCAACGCTTCATTTAAATTTTGAGTTAACGTCGCAACAATCGGCGCATGTGCTTTAATACCAGCCGCTTCAAAATTTGCAATAAGCTCCTTAGGACTTAAGGATTTAAAACTTAAAATCACACTGCGCGAACGAATCGTCGGTAATAATTTTTGTTTATTATCTGTTAATAAAATGGCATATGTATTTGGCATCGGCTCTTCTAAAAATTTAAGCAAACTATTAGCCGCGCTGACCGACATCTTATCAGACTCTTCAATAATATAAATCTTTGGTAAATCCTCTGCCGCACGTTTTGAAAACTCGACTTGCAGTTGTTGGATTTGCTCTTTTTTAATGCTTAAACCATCCGGACGTATCATATGAACATTCACATGCCCCTCTGATTTTACTAACTGACAATGACGACACACACCACAAATCGGCTCCTCACCATCACAAAGCAACATCTTCGCCACATTTTTAGCCACTGCCAACTTTCCAACACCTAAAATACCTTCAAAAATATAAGCATGCACCAAACGATTTTTAGCATGACTATTCACTAAAAAACGCGTCACATCCGGTTGTCTTGACTCAATATTTTCCCAGCCTTTCAAACTTTCACCACCTTTATACATAAAATCATAACGATCTATTTCTTGTTGTCATAAACATTAATTTTATTTAGAAACGGCATTCATTGCCTCGTATTTTGAAGCAATCATCTCTTTAATTTCTAATGCTAATTCCTCAATTGATTTCTTAGCATCAACACGTACAATACGCTCTGGATATTTGTCGGCTTGAATCTCATATCCTTTATAAACACGATGATGGAACTCAAGACCTTCTAAATCTAAGCGATTCACTTCGCGACTTTCATTTGCGGCAATGCGCGCAAGCCCAAGCTCGGGTTCAATATCAAAGAAAATCGTTAAATCAGGCATATACCCTTCTACTGCCAGTTCATTAATTTGAGACACTTCATCCATTCCAATGCCTCTTGCATATCCTTGATAAGCAATTGAACTGTCAATAAAGCGATCACATAAGACGATTTTTCCACTTGCAAGCGCTGGTCTTACTTTTTCAACTAAATGTTGACGACGAGCTGCTGCGTACAATAGAGCTTCCGTTAGACTATCCATTTCTTTGTGGTCTTTATCTAAAATAATTTCACGAATTTTTTCAGAAATTTTAATACCACCTGGCTCTCGAGTTGTCACTGTCTCATATCCCGCTGCGATTAACAATTCATTCACAACATTCATGACAGTTGTTTTTCCAGCTCCTTCAGGGCCTTCTACTGTTATAAATAATCCACTCATGTTTGACGCTCCTTTATCGAACAAATTCAAATTTAATTATCTCATAAATACATTTTTTTTAAAAGAGATTTTACTTTTTGCCTCTTATACAAAAATAGAAATATTTTTTATTTAGGTGCGATTTGTTAACTGATAAAATCGCGCATTAACCCATTTCAAATGGGCT
>DNGE01000183.1:0-9749 GCA_003486705.1 Bacillota bacterium | reverse complement strand
CTACCTCATTTAAAATGGTCAAAACGTTAAATTTTAACACTAATATTTTAAGACTTGGGCATACTATTGACAAATAAAAAAATAATTCACCTCAAAAATATTGAGCTTAGTCATTTAAACATTTTACTTTTCCAAAGTAATTGAGGGGTGTACTAAGTATGGCTATTGCCCCTTTGTTCAGTTAAATTATTATAGCTATGTAAAAATTATCTGGACTTATCTAACTACACTTATTGCTTCAATCTAATCGCCTGCCTCTACCCTTACAAATGAATTTTAGTTGCGAAATGGAGAAAAAACATGGAAGTTGTCGTTCATCAGTTATCATATCGTTATCATGAAAATCCGGTTTTAAAAAATATATCCTTTTCTATTAAAGGTGGTGATTTTTTAGTGGTGCTTGGGCCTAATGGGGTCGGTAAATCGACTCTCATTAAATGTTTGATTGGCGCGTTAAAAGTATCGCCTAAAATGATTCACTACAATGGCATGGATTTAAACACGTTTCATAAATGGACGAGCATTAGTTATGTTCCCCAGCGGCATAATTTTTTGAATTTTGAAGTACCGATGACGGTTTCTGAGTTGTTACAAACAGCGACGATTAAGCCGTTATCTAAAAAACGAAAATTAATTTCGCTTCATCAAGTGAACATGTGTGATTATTTGGATACAAATATTAAGGCTTTATCTGGTGGTCAACTTCAACGAATTTTAATTGCGCGTGCGTTAATTACACGCCCGACACTTCTCATTTTGGATGAACCAACCGTTGGGATTGATATGGAAAACTTGCAAGTCTTTTATCAGACTCTAACACTGCTTAAACAACAAGGGGTCACGGTTATTTTAATTACACATGATGACAGTGTTCTAACGTTACCGGTCACACATATTCTTCGCTTAGGGCTTTTACGTCATGAATTTGAAGAAGTGAAAGGAGTGTCTAAACATGATTGAGGCGCTGTTTCAATATAAGTTCTTACAAAATGCGTTGTACTCAGGTATTTTAATTGGTGCCTTGGCCCCACTGCTTGGCACGTTTGTTGTCGTTAAAAAACTTTCTTTTATCTCTGATACGTTGAGCCACGTTTCACTCGCAGGGATCGCACTTGGATTACTGCTTCAATCTTACAATCTCATCAGCTGTCCACCCATCTATATTGGCACGATTTTTTCAATTTTGGGTGCGCTACTGCTTGAACAATTACGTGGGCTTTTTGAACATGATAAAGAAATTGTGATGCCGATTATTCTTTCACTTGGCGTTGCTTTAAGTGTTATTTTCATTTCATATGGGAATGGATTTAATGCTGAAATTATGGGCTATTTATTCGGTTCTATTAATACCGTTTCAACGTCTGATGTTTGGTTATTACTCGGATTAACGGTTCTGATTTTCTCCTGTGTTTTTTACTTCTACAATTTATTAATTGCTATTGCATTTAATCCCCAATCTTCAAAACTTCTGGGGATTTCCATGCGAAAGTATCAATTCATATTTATTGTCGTTTTAGCGATTGTCATCTCCTTATCTATTAAAATTATTGGAACGTTGCTTATCTCTGCTTTAATGATTACACCCGTTGCGAGTAGTATGCGTGTCGCTAAAAGCTTTAAGCAAACCATTATCATTGCCATTTTATTCTCTGAACTCTCTGTCATTCTCGGTTTAATTAGTTCTTATTATCTAAATCTTCCTTCGGGTGCTACCATTGTTATTTTTAATGTCCTTATTTTATTTCTAACATCGCTCACACGTTTAGTTAAAGGTGGTAAAAAATCATGAAAAAATTCATCAGCTGCATTAGTTTTCTTCTGTTAATCGTTGGGTGTGGGAAAAGTGCTTCAACGCCTCCCCTTGATACTACAATCCACATTTCAACAACGTTATATCCCATCACCTATTTTGTGGAACGAATTGGCGGGTCAAATGTGACTGTTACCCCTATTGTGGAAAACGGTGCAGATGCTCACAGTTATGAACCGACAATTCAACAATTACAATTGGCAACTGACTCTCAGATTTTCTTTTACATTGATCCCACTGTTGAAAGTTTTATGAGTCGACTTCTACCAACGATTGAAAGTGGATCAAGTAAAATCGTTAGTCTTGGCGAAGCCGTTGAACAATCACTTAATAGTGATATTGGCAACTCTATTACCTTACAAAGTGGAACCTTATCCACAGAAATTTCAACGCCACAAAACACGGAAGAAGCTGACCATGATCATGAACACCTTCAAAATCATATTTGGTTGTATCCACCCTATGCCATAACAATGGCTAAAACAATTTTAAATGAACTTCTATTATTAATGCCGGATAAAGAAGCTGTGTTATATGAAAATTATACGGCGTTAGAAGCAGACCTTATAAAGCTTGATGACGCATTTAAAGAACTATCAAATGCACCAAAGCCTTATTTCCTCGTCACACATGCCGCCTATACGACTTGGGAATACTATGGGCTTCATCAAATCCCCATCACAGGTGTTCTCGCTAGTGATGAACCGACTCAAAAAGAACTCATTGATTTAATTGAAACAAGTCGTAATCTTGGACTAAACTATATTTTTTATGAACAAAACTTACCTTCGGGAAATGGTACGATACTTGAAGAAGAACTTAAGCTTCAATCGATCGTGCTTTATAACTTAGCGACTATTACAAAAGAGGAACTGAACAGTGGTAAAGATTACTTTACCCTGATGTATGAGAATATCCACAATTTAAAACAAGAGGTATATTCAGAATAAAAAAATAGACTCCGCTAGCCGGAGTCTATTTTTTTATCATAATGCCTAATCCATTAAAATAACTAGCTGCCGACTTCCCTATTAATTATTAACAGGTTGTCAGCTATCTTGTGGTTATCTTCAACAGACAAAAAAAGAGGAAATCTAAGTCGAACTTATGATTTCCTCTTTTTTAACATTTGTGTTATTCTGCTTCTTGAATTTTAACTTCTACGATTGAATCAAAAACAACACGTTTTAATTGTGAATTAACAATGACTAATAATTGGTCATAGTTATCATCGTAGTGAGAAATTGTTCCAGTTACATCGATGTTACCTAACGCCTCATCTTTTACTGTAATCGTTACAGTTAAGCCATTTTCAAAGGCACGACGAAGTCCCATGTAACCTTCTGTTTCTTTATTTGTAATCACTTGTGTATATTTAGAAAGGTCTTTTAGATTTAAAGCATCATTTGGTTGAATCATGCTTTGATCAGACTGTCCCTCTCGACTAAAAAATCTATTTAGAAAATTTCGCGCCATAACTGCCTCCTGTATAATCAACAAACAACTCAAATTGACTCTATCTCATCCTAATATTATGATTATATCAAAAAAATTTATAATAAACAAATCTTGACTTTGAATTAATACTAGAGTTTAGAAATTCAAATAAATTTTACCTTATTGAGAAAATAACACTGAATGATTAAATTAGTTTTCTGTTAAAGGAAGCCATTTTTCATTATATTGTACACGAACTAAGTACAATCCTTCCGGGCTCGCCGTGCGCCCTGCAAGGCGACGGTTCTTAGCTTCTATAATGACTGGAATTTGTTCCGGCTGCTTTTTGCCTTCTCCGACTTCAAGCAACGTTCCAACTAAAATTCGAATCATATATCGTAAAAATCCCGAACCGACAAATCTAAAAGTTAATTCTCCATTATCATTTATTATTTCAGCCTCAAAAATGGTTCTAACTTTATCCCTGTCCTCCATATTTGCACAAAACGATGAAAAATCATGTGTCCCAATCAAATAACGCATCGCTTTTTCCATCTTTTCAAGGTCTAAGCGACGACCATATTGATATACATAGTTTCTCTTGATTGGGTCATAATTATTCATTGATAACTTATAATGATACTCTTTTAACTCCGCACATAATCGAGAATGAAATCCACCGTCCACTTCAACACTCTCAACAATCGAGATATCATCCGGCAGCAAGCCATTTAATGCTTTTCGATACGCACCTGATGGCATATTTAGCGGTGAATCAAAATGAAAAACTTGCCCTAGCGCATGCACACCCGCATCCGTTCGTCCAGAACCATGAATCGTAACTTCTTGCTTCGTCACAATTTTCAAACATTTTTCAAGCTCACCTTGCACCGTACGCTGATTTATTTGCCTTTGATAGCCACTAAACTGCGTCCCATCATACGTTACAATACATCGAATTCTTCTCATTTATCTCACCTATTTAAAACAGAAATTTTTATATTTTTAAAACTTTTTTACAACCTAGATGACTACACTTCTGCACTTGCGGCCACAAGCCATATGATCTTACATAAAGAGAGCACCTAAGAAAATTAAACCACATAAGATTAACACCGCAGTATCCTTAGCACGCCAATTTAATAAATTAATACTACTTCTTGTAGCACCAGGCATATACCCACGTACTTCCATTGCATTAGCTAACTCATCCGCACGCTTAAACGATAAAATAAACAACGGAACAAGTAGCGAAATAATTTGCATGACTTTTTCTTTAAGCTTACCTTCTTTAATATCAACACCGCGCGACGCTTGTGCTTTTAAAATCTTTTGCGTTTCTTCAAGCAACGTTGGAATAAATCGCAGCGCAATTGAAATCATTAACGCAAGCTCCGCAACAGGAACACCTATCTTTTTAAACGGACCGAATAACGACTCAAGTCCAAGCGTTAAATCAGAAGGCTTTGTTGTTAACGTTAAAATCGTTGAAATCATAACAACAAGTACTAATCGAATACTTAAAAACAACCCCATTCGAATACCGCCGCTATAAATCTCAAACGGGCCAACTGTGTAAAGTAAATCACCCGTCTTATTAAAGAAAACTTGTAACACAAACGTAAAGACCACAAAGAATAAAATGGGCTTTAACATATTTGAAAAATAATTAAATGATAATTTAGTTAATGAAATGGCAATTAATTCAGCTACAACTAACAGTCCGATAAACCACCAATTTTCAGTTAAAAAACTTGCAAATACGAATAATGAAGTTGCTAAAATTTTAGCACGAGGATCGCTTTTATGCCAAAACGAAGCCCCTGGTATGTATTGTCCAATTACTACGCCATTCACCTAAACACTTACCCCCTTCAACATTTTAACTTTTTCAATAAACTCAGCTGTTGTTAAAGGTAAGTCTGTTTCATTTAAGTTTTGTGCTTGAATGAATTGTAAATAACTACGTGCTGGAAGTGGTAGCGTGATGCCGCACTCATTTAATGTTTCAACTTCTTTAAATACCGCATGCGGCGTTCCACTTAACTTCAATTCCCCACGATGCATCACAATGACTTCTTGTGCATACTGACAAACTAAATCCATATCATGTGTGACTAAAATAATTGTTTTCTGATGCGTTTCATGTAAATCTTTAAAGATTCCCATCATTTCTTTTTGGCCTTGTGGGTCAAGTCCTGCCGTTGGTTCATCGAGCACTAAAACATCAGGATTCATCGCTAAAATTCCAGCGATAGCCACACGGCGCATTTGCCCACCACTCAAATGAAATGGCGACTGCTCTAAAATACTATCCGGCAACCCAACAATTTTAATCACATCGCGTGCACGTTGTTTCGCTTCATCTTCACTCACACCATAATTCATCGGGCCGAACATAATATCTTTTTCAACCGTCTCTTCAAACAACTGATATTCTGGAAACTGAAACACAAGCCCCACCGCTTGACGCACCGCTTTTAAATTTTTATTTCTTTGATCGGCAATAATCTCATGTTCACCCATATGAATTTCTCCAATACTCGGTCTTAACAACCCATTCATATGTTGAATCAGCGTTGACTTCCCAGAACCCGTATGCCCAACAATTGCTAAAAACGTATTCGGTTTAATATCTAAATTAATATCATAAATCGCACGTTGTTCCATCGGTGTTTTATGATTATAAATATGACTTACTGATTTAAATTTAATGTGCATAATGCTTTCACCAAATCCCCTTCATTCGTATAAATTTGATCTAATATTCCTTGCTCTTTTAATTCATACGATGCACGAACTGCAAACGGAACATCTAATTGAACAGACTCTAACAAATCTTTATGCGCAAACACCTCATCCGGTGTTCCTTCTAACATAATTTTCCCAGCATTCATAACAATAATGCGGTCACTATGAATCGCCTCATCTAAATGATGCGTAATCATAATAATCGTTTTATCTTGATCTTGCGCTAATTCTTGAATTAATGACATCATATCTTCACGCCCGCGAGGGTCAAGCATCGCCGTCGCCTCATCTAAAATAATAATGTTAGCACCTAGCGCTAACACACCCGCAATCGCCACGCGTTGCTTCTCACCACCACTTAAACGGTGTGGTTCGCGATCTAAGAAACGTTTCATGTTCACTTTTTCAGCATATTCATCCACAAGTGCGACCATCTCTTTATAAGGTACCTGCTTATTTTCAAGCCCAAACGCGATATCATCACGAACCGTGCTTCCAACAAACTGATTATCAGGATTTTGAAACACAATCCCAATTTTACGGCGCACCTCGTAAACCGTCTCTTCCGTTAGCACTAAATCATCCACGATAATGTCACCATCATTCGCTTTTAATAATCCGACTAATAATTTAGACAACGTCGATTTTCCCGAACCATTATGCCCAAGAATCGTTAACCACTCACCTTGTTTCACCTGCAAGTTATAGTTCTCTAATACGGTTTGATCGTCTTCATATCCAAAACTCACATTATTTAATTCAATAATATGTTTATCCACCATACATCTCCACCTCTTTACAACATTTTTAAATACGTGCCTACTTTTTATCTTTATCTATTTAACACAATCCTTCATTCTGTGTTAGCCTACATTTTACGTAAGTCATCTTTATTTATACTAAGAATCGTTTAAAATTATGCGATTGTTCCACTTAGTAACATGATTTCACCACGTCACTAAATGGCCTTATCTACATCATAAAAATCATAATTTTAGGTTGCTTCAAGATGACATCGCAACAACTAAATCGCCATTGAATCCATCTCTGCATCGGCGTTACCCATAATCTGAATCACGATATAATTCGGTGCACAAATAATACTTTGCCCGACCTTTGAAATCGTTCCAATCTCCATACAATCATGATCCGGACAATCCGCAACTTCCACATGAACCCCGTGCTCATCCACAACAATTTTGTTATAGCCCGTTTCCGTTACAATTTCAATCACATGCTCACGACCATCAATCGCAACACGCTCATACTCCTCACCTCTAACAGAAACAACAACTTCCGCATGATCCGACGGTTGCAAATTAAACACCGTAAACATAATACCTGCCATAACCAAAACACCAAGAACAATATACATATCGAGTTTCTTCATTGGACCCACCCACTTTCTATGCGATTGAAATAACTGATTCACTTAATAAACATCGCGCATCCTTCGTCAGTTTAACCACCTTTACAGATCGTTTAACAAATCAGAATACACCTGATACAAATTTAGCAGATTATGTGAAATAAAATCCACCCCATTTTATAAACTCGTATCATAAATATAAGAAATACATTTGCTATTAAAATCAATCGTCATCTCATCATTAAATAACCATTTTGAAAAACATATACAACAGTTAATATTATATCAATTATTATGAATATTTGTCATGTATAAACCAAGATGTCGCATCTTTTTACCTAACCTTAGTTTGTGATAAATGTCATGTTTATATAATAGATATTGCCAAAATGACTCACCTTTATCTTAAATCAATTGTAATAAGTTACATAATTTGGTAAACTGTAGAAATGGTTAAAAATTGAATACAAAGGGAGTGAGAAACCATGTTCAAAAAATTTATTTCTTACTATCGTAATCATATCGGGTTATTCACCATCGACATGATTGCTGCACTCACCATGGCCGGAATCGATTTGATTTATCCATCATTCACACGTACCGTCATGAATAAACACATTCCAGATGGAAATGTTCGCGCAATGTTTACCATTGCCTTCATCTTGCTTGGACTATTCCTCATTCGTTTAATCTGTTCACACATCGTCAATTACTGGGGACATATTATGGGGACACGAATGGAATTCGACATGCGACAAGATTTATTTAAAAAGTTTCAAACACTAAACTTCTCATATTATGATGAAAACAAAACAGGTGTTATTATGTCGCGCCTCGTTGGCGATTTACGCGATATCACAGAACTTGCCCATCACGGGCCCGAAGACATCTTTATTTCAATCATCATGCTCATTGGAACATTCATTATTCTATTCAATATGAACGCCACATTCACCTTGCTAATCTTCCCAATCATTATCATCATCATCTGGTTTAGCATGTGGCGCCGCCAAAAAATGATGACCGGATTTAGAAGTGTCCGTAAAACAAACGGAGAAATCAACGCCCGAATCGAAAGTAGCATCGGAGGAATTCGATTAATGAAGTCCTTTACAAACGAAGAATATGAATTCAAACGTTTTAGCGAAAACAACGAAGCCTACGCCGGTTCATGGAAAGAAGCACTCTTCCAAATGTCAGTCTTCTCAAGCGGAAACAACTTCTTAATCGACATTTTAAATCTATTCTTATTATTAATAGGAGGACTATTCGTATCTAACGGCGACCTAACCTTAGGAGATTTCACCGCCATCCTCTTATACGTCAACTTCTTAATCCAACCAATTCGCCGCCTCATAAACTTTATCCAACAATTCCAAACAGGCTGGGCAGGCTTCGAACGCTTCTATGAAATCATGCAAATCGAACCTGAAATCCAATCACCAGAACACCCAAACTATTTAACTCAGCCACAAGGAGACATCCAATTCAACCACGTCAACTTCAAATACGCAGCGGCTGAAGAACACGTCCTAACAGACTTCAACGTTCACATCAAAAAAGGAACCAAAATCGCCCTCGTAGGAGAATCAGGTGTTGGAAAATCAACCATCTCACAACTCATACCGCGATTCTATGACGTCACATCAGGTGAAATCCTCATCGACGGCATCGACATACGAAACTACGATCTGACTTCGCTGCGCTCAGCCATCGGACACGTCCAACAAGATGTCTACATCTTCTACGGAAACATTCGCGATAACATCAAATACGGAAATCCTAATGCCACCGAAGAAGAAATGATCGCGGCCGCTAAAAAAGCCCGCATCCATGACTTCATCATGACCCTAGAAAACGGCTACGACACCCTCGTTGGAGAACGCGGCGTCAAACTATCAGGTGGACAAAAACAACGCATCGCCATCGCCCGCGTCTTTCTAAAAAATCCAGCCATCCTAATCCTAGATGAGGCAACCTCTGCCCTAGATAACATCACAGAACTCCTCATCCAAGAAGCCCTAAACGAACTAACAATCAATCGTACAACCATCATCATCGCCCACCGCCTAAGCACCGTCAAAGAAGCAAACGAAATCCTCGTCCTCTCCAAAGACGGCATCGCCGAACGCGGTACCCACAACGACCTAATCCAAGCAAACGGCTACTACGCCAAACTCCACGAAGCACAATTCAGTAGCTTATAGGATTATTTTTAAAAAGCGCCCATGTGGCGCTTTTTTTGTTGGGTGGGTGGATGAATGGAATCTCCTCCCCCCCCTTCATTTTAGAAGTGGGTGGGTTGGGGAGACGGCAGGCCGATGGGCGGGGTTTGGTGATTCAGCTTGTGGTGTTGATTGATTGGTTGCTTCGTTTGGCGGC
>DNGE01000122.1:4242-4493 GCA_003486705.1 Bacillota bacterium | reverse complement strand
CACTGACTATATATAATTAAAAATATTTCACATTTAAAATATTTAAATTACTCCAACTATGCAACAACTCAGTTTTTACCAACAATAAAATTTAACATTTCATCTCACTTAATCTAGTATACACTTTAATCCGGTATGCCAGCTTTATAGCTATACAACTCAATTCAAGTACACAGGATGGATAAAGGTTAAAACATAACCTAATATATCATAACTTTCCCTCATATGACAATGACGTGACTGGAAATAAG
>DNGE01000122.1:0-4000 GCA_003486705.1 Bacillota bacterium | reverse complement strand
CTAACTGAAAATAACTCCTCAGCAAAAGATACAGCAAAACACACAAAAAGACTGTAATTCCCTGGAATTTGGGCTGCTGTCATTGACAAGATAACAACAAAACAACAACAACAAAAATTTTATTTCGGTCCTTGCAGACAATTATTCATAAGAAAAATATACATAATAACCGAAAAAGGTGCAGGCTGAAGCCACTACTTATTATGCCTACACTTTATTCATATATATCAAATGAATGTCACTTTTTTCCCCCTGGACTTGATTACTACAAGATAACACAAGACATTTTCCAAAAATATACATAAATAATTTCAAAAATACACATATCAAATAATAATACAATAGTTTAAATATTACATACTCAAATATTTCATATTAAATTATATAATTATTTATCACCTTGTTTTTAAACATTTTCTTGAATTTACAAAGTGATGTACATAATTTGAATTCCCTGTCACAATTATTCCATAAGTTTACCCCTTTGACAGATATACTTCTACTTTTTATATTAGTTTTTGCCCTTATTTTGTTAAACATACATAATCCTCTTAATTTATACTGACTTCCTCTTATTGTGAACAGCCTTTGGATACAATTTGGAAGTACATTATTATATACCTTATACATTACCTGTGCAGTATAAAAATCCACTAAATCGACAAATTTTAAAGCATGTAATTTATTAAACAGTTTATTAGTTGGTTCATAATAGTCAAAGTTTTTTATAATCCTTATAGCTCTTTTTTGTAACATATATATTGGATTTATATTAGTTTTATATGTATGACCCCACACCTCCACACAATAAATCATGTACGGAACTATGAGCGAACAATACAAAACATATAATGAGTTTTCATTCAAAATATGTTTTGTTCTATTTAATATTGCAATTGATTTTGACATTTTACCTTTTACATTATTTATATGTGGTTTCGAACATAATTTATGATCTATTATAACACCTAAAATTTATTTTCATATACTCTTTCAATTTCCTCATTGTTAATCCTAATTTTAACTTTATTATTACATTGTAATATACTATATACTATATACTATTGCTAAATATTATGGACTTTGTTTTACTTAAATTCAAAGAAAATCTATTATCATCAAACCATTTTTTAAAAACCATCAATTCTATTTCCACTGCATTCAGAAGCTGTTCCAGATTTTTCCCTGAACAATATAAATTTGTATCATCATTATCCATTAAATTGGAAATCTCTTCCACCAGTTCCATCACCGCCATTGAGGTTGACCTATTTGCTCTAAAGCCATACTGATGTTCACTCAATAATTTGTGTTTATCTATAAAATTATCAAGCCGGCACACAAATAATTTCTCTAAAATTTTTGAGAACTGAGAAAGCAGAGAAATTGGTCTGTAATTGGAAAAAAGATGTCTATCGCCACTTTTAAAAATAAGAATAACTTTAGCTACTTTCATATTAATTGGAAATATACCTGTTAAAAATGACTGATTACAAATATATGTAAATGGTTTTACTATATGTTCTATAATGTTTTTTAATAATGACATGTCAATATCATTACAATCAGTTGACTTTTTACTCTTAGAGTTATTGACAATGTCAAGTATTTCCTTTTCATCAGCTCCCCTAATGAATATTAAATAACTATTACTTGAAATATTTACTTCTTCTACCCTATCCCCATTTCTTTGCACCACAATCTCATTTGCTAACTTATATCCATATTTACAAAATACTAATTAAATTTACTGGCAATATCATTTACCTTATCTATAACTCTTGTATCATCATTTATAAAATAATTTGGATAATCTACTTTTACCATATTCTTTTTAATTATACTATTGAGTACTTTCCATGTTGCTTGAGTGTTACTTTTATACCTATGCAGTAATTTATAATAATAATCCTTTTTACTAAATCTTATAATACTAATTAATTTTTTTTTTTATATATCTTATATTTATTCTCAGCTTGTTTTGATCTAGTTATTATAAATTTCCTATATAATGCATTTTTCTTTTTACATGCCTTCTCTATTCCCTTAGTAATCCATGGTTTATCATTTTTGCAATCCCTTACAATCTTATAGAAACAGTGTTTTTCATATTGTTCAATTAGTATGGTCAAGAAAGCATCATAGGCTCTATTAGGATCATCATTTACATAAACCTCACTCCAGTTTTGTTTCTTAAGGCCCTCCTCAAGGGCAGCAATGGCTTTTGGTGTTCCATGTCGAATCAGTTTGTAATTATTTGACTTGTTTTCATTTGTTTTTTTTTAAATATACTTTGAAAGACCGCAGAAACTGGAAGATGATCAGTCATATCCTTTATAAATAATCCTCCTACTATTTTTCCTCCAATTTCATTTGTATATATATTATCTATTAATGTAGCAGTGTCTATTGTCATTCTGCTTGGTTTTGTTATCACAGGAAATAGTCCTTTACTGTACACCATGTTAAGAAAATCTGTTGTCTTCTTGTGTCCATTTGGATTTAACAAATCAATGTTGAAATCTCCACATATAATTTGTACCTTGTTCTCATTATAATGATCTAACACACCAACTAATTTATTCATAAATGTTTCAATAGATGTTCCTGGTGTTCTATACACACAACTCATAACTATATTTTTAGATCTTTCAATGTTAATTTCTATAGTTAAACATTCCAAAATATTTTCTATAGTTCGTGACATACTTTTAATCAAACTGCATCTTAACGCTGTATCAACATACAAGGCAACTCCACCTCCTTTTTTATTAACTCTGTTAACCATAAACAAATTATATCCCTCCAGTTCTACATCTTGTACTTTCTCGTCATCAAGCCAAGTCTCTGACACAGCAATCAAATTAAATTTATTAAACTGCCACAAAAAATCCTTAATTTGTTCATAGTTTTTATAAAGACTTCTGCTATTAAAATGTATTATTGACAATGCCCCTTCCATTTCCACAGTTCTATTAAATTCCTCTTCTGTATAATACTCACAACAGTTATTATTTACATTATTGAAGAAGTGGTTTTCCAGGTCAATATTATTTTCAATCTCATACATTTTGTGGTCTGTGTGATTGAAAGTTTTAAAGTTAAAATTTTCATACTTACAATGACTTTTGTAAGTGGTCAGACACACAGTCCTTATTGATATTAACAAACTCCACATCATCAATGTCTCTGAATGAGAATAAAAAATCCTTATCAAGATCCATCATTTATGTGATGCATATGAGTCCACATGAATACGATATTCCTCCACACAATCCTCACTTGTAGCCACAGTTCACAGTTATCATTTTACATGGATATTCCACCACGCAGTTCTCACTTATCCATATTGGTCCAATTCTTTAAGTTCTCTTATCGTGAGTACTTTGGCTTCTTCAGGAGCCCGTCTGGCAATGTCGGCGTTCTTTTTTGTAAGATGTTCATTCAAGTACACCCCCGTACCCTTCAACTTCTTTGCCTGCTTCAGTAACTCGGTTTTGTGCTTCCGATTCACAAACCTAACAACGATGGCAGGCTTCGCTCCGCTATTTCTTCGTGGAAGGGGTCTTCCATTTTTGTATATTGTTCCAAATCATCAATCCTTCGCTCCAATCCTTCAATTCTCTTATCCTTCTCTTTCACAAGGTTCTTCAGTTGTTTAGCTTCGTCAATTAGATCAAGTAGCATAGCTTGTTGTTTAGCAACTTTGCTCAATTCATCCGACATGAAGTTTAGAGATTTCCTAATCTCCTCCAACTCTTCCTCAACTGCGTTGCTGATTTTTTTCGGTGGCATTTTGTTTCGCTCTTATCTCGTTTCCGTATAATTCTACAATTTAATTATTGTCACTCTGTTCTTTCTGAAGTAACTGCACGCCACAGGGTGCCGCCATTTTTGATCATAAATAAAATAGTCGATCATGAGGTTTCTAATAAACGTCGCGTTGTGTGAAATTATTTAGTCTACTCTTCACTGATTTAGCGTTTTCGTGCGTTTTCTT